>JASBVU010000084.1 GCA_029960905.1 Thermoanaerobacterium sp. | reverse complement strand
ATAGGAGCATAACTGACATCCACCTCATGTAAGGCAGAACGAGGGAATTAAGGACAAAGATCCTGTGAGACATGGGAGGGTATGCCACATGAGTTTAAGTGGAATAAACAGGCCAAAATATGGAAAAAGCAACAGAAGCTTATTTGGTTTACCTATAACATGTAAAATTCATGAATAAATAGCATTGTTATACATGAGGACTTCTTTGAAGATCATGAGAATCTGAGAATGAGTGAGATATTAAAAGAAAATCAAAGATTATAGAGGGAGAAATGAAAAAAGTTATAGAAAAATGCGAAATGCTTGACAAGCAGTTGAAATTATATAAAAAGGAATTTGCAAATCTAAATAAAGCAAAATATAATCTCGACGATATTCATGGCATATCTCCGCAGATAAATGCATGTAAAAAAAAAGTTTTAAAAATAGCAAAAGTTAATTTAAACGTTTTAATTGAGGGCGAAAGTGGGGTAGGTAAAGAATTATTCGCACAATCTATACATAATGAAAGTGATAGATCAAATTACCCTTTTGTGAGTGTAAATTGTTCTGCAATACCTGAAACATTATTTGAAGCAGAATTATTTGGTTATGAAGATGGTTCATTTACTGGAGCAAAGAAAGGGGGAAAAATGGGAAAGTTTGAACTTGCAAATGGTGGAACAGTATTTTTAGACGAGATTGGTGATATGCCTCTACAATTGCAAGCAAAACTTTTAAGAGTGATCCAAGAAAAAGAAATTGTAAGAATAGGAGGAAATATACCAATATCTATTGATGTCCGTATTATATCTGCTACACATAAAAACCTTAAACAAATGGTTAGTGACGGAACTTTTAGAGAGGATCTTTATTATAGATTAAATATTTTATCGCTTGTTATTCCGCCATTAAGGGAAAGAAGGGATGATATACCAATACTGGCAGAATCATTTGTCGAAGATTTTTATAAAGAAACAGGTATTTTTAAAAAGTTATCTAATGAGGTTCTAGAAAGTTTAAAAGTATATGAATGGCCTGGCAATGTGAGAGAACTTAAAAATGTAATTGATAAATTATGTGTTAATAGTGAAAAAGTACAGATTGATATTGGGGATTTACAAGAATTTTTGGGGCATAATTTTGGAAAAAATAAGATCACCGATAGACATCATGATCTTAATGCGCTTGTTAAAGAATATGAAAAAAAAATTATATTAAAGGTCTTAAAGGAATGTAACAATAATAAAAGTAAAGCTGCTAGGGAATTAAATATACCAAGAATAACTTTATATAGAAAAATTAAAGAGTATAATTTGGAAATGACCCCTGCAAGTGAAAATAATGCTTAATTCACAGTTTTGAGAAAAGTATGCAAAAAATTAACAAAAATTACTTGCAATTTACGTTCGAGAGGTATATAATTAAGTAAAAGTTGATAAAAATATAACAATAAATTAAAAGATATTTATACATTATTAATGCTTTTATAATAAATTCGTAAAGGAGGATTATCATGGACTCTAATAATGTTGTGTTTAATAAGGACGATGGCGTTGCAATTATTACAATAAATCGACCAAAGTCTTTAAATGCTTTAAACTATGAGACATTAAAAGAACTGGATAGTGCACTTGATAAAGCTGAAGATGATAAAGACGTAAAAGTTGTAATCATCACGGGAAGCGGTGAAAAAGCTTTTGTTGCAGGTGCTGATATTGCAGAGATGAGAAATATGACACCGCTTGAAGCTAAAAAATTCTCAGAATATGGACAAAGCGTATTTAGAAAGATAGAAACATTAAGTAAGCCTGTTATAGCAGCGGTAAATGGTTTTGCACTTGGCGGCGGCTGCGAACTTTCAATGGCGTGTGATATACGCATCGCAAGTAAAAATGCGAAATTTGGGCAACCGGAAGTTGGACTTGGAATTATACCTGGATTTTCAGGAACTCAAAGATTACCACGAATTATAGGCACATCTAAGGCTAAGGAACTTATTTTTACAGGTGAAATGATAAATTCAGATGAAGCATATAGAATAGGTCTCATATCTAAAATAGTTGAACTTTCAGATCTTATTGAAGAATCAAAAAAGCTCGCTAAAACAATGATGTCAAAAAGTCAGATCGCAATTTCTCTGGCAAAAGAGGCAATAAATAAAGGAATGGAAACAGATTTAGATACAGGCAATGCCATAGAAGCTGAGAAATTTTCCCTCTGTTTTACAACAGATGATCAAAAAGAAGGCATGAATGCGTTTTTAGAAAAGAGGGCGCCTAGGTTTGGTAAATAATATCAATTTTTGTTACAAAATTATCAATAAGGAGGCAATTTTATGGACTTTTCATTAACAAAGGAGCAAGAAATGGTAAGGCGTGTTGTGAGAGAATTTGCTGAAAAAGAAGTTGCTCCTAAAGCAAAAGAAATAGATATCACAGAAGAGTTTCCATGGGATACAGTAAGAAAAATGGCTCAAAATGATATGATGGGTATTCCTTATCCAGAAGAGTATGGTGGAGCAGGTGGAGATTACTTGAGTTATATCATAGCTGTTGAAGAGATATCAAGAGCTTGTGCTACAACTGGAGTAATTTTATCTGCTCATACTTCATTGGCTTGTTTTCCAATATATCAGTGGGGAACTGAAGAACAAAAAAGAAAATATCTAGTGCCACTTGCAAAAGGTGAAAAACTTGGTGCTTTTGGCCTTACAGAACCTAACGCAGGCACTGATGCAGCTGGACAGCAGACAACTGCAGTATTAGATGGTGATCACTACGTATTAAACGGCTCAAAAATATTTATTACAAACGGAGGAAAAGCTGACATATATATAATCTTTGCAATGACAGACAAATCAAAAGGCACAAGAGGTATAAGCGCATTTATAGTTGAGAAAGGCTTTCCTGGTTTTAGCATTGGTAAAATTGAAGAAAAAATGGGTATAAGAGCTTCATCAACTGCCGAACTTGTGTTTGAAGATTGTATTGTACCAAAAGAAAATTTACTTGGTAAAGAAGGAGAAGGCTTTAAAATTGCGATGGCTACACTAGATGGTGGAAGAATAGGAATAGCAGCGCAAGCCCTTGGAATAGCTCAGGCTGCTTTGGATGAAGAAATAAAATATGCGAAGGAAAGACAACAATTTGGAAGACCAATTGGAAAATTTCAAGGCATTCAATGGTATATAGCTGATATGGCAACGAGAATAAATGCTTCTAGATGGCTTGTATACAATGCCGCTTGGAGAAAGCAGGTAGGTCTTCCGTATACAATGGAAGCCGCCATGGCAAAATTATATGCTTCCGAAACAGCAATGTTTGTAACGACAAAAACAGTTCAGATATTTGGCGGCTATGGCTTTACAAAAGATTATCCAGTAGAAAGATTTATGAGAGATGCAAAAATAACAGAAATTTATGAAGGCACATCGGAAGTCCAAAAAATGGTTATTTCCGGTAACCTATTGAAAATGTAAGGAGGGCACACTTATGAATATACTTGTTTTGATTAAGCAGGTTCCGGATACGAACGAAGTTAGAATTGATCCTGTAACAAAGACACTTATACGTGAAGGTGTTCCAAGCATTATTAATCCTGATGACAAAAATGCCTTAGAAGAGGCTATCAGAATAAGAGAAAAAGTCGGCGGAAAAGTAACTGTTATATCGATGGGACCAACACAAGCAGAAGTAGCATTACGTGAGGCTCTTGCTATGGGTGCTGATGAAGCATATCTTTTGACAGATAGAGCATTTGCAGGTGCTGACACTTATGCTACTGCAAAAGCACTATCAAAGGCAATTGAAAAGTTTCAGTACGACATTGTATTTTGTGGCAGACAAGCAATAGATGGCGATACTGCACAAGTTGGACCACAAATTGCAGAACAATTAAACATACCTCAGGTAACATATGTAAGGAAAGTAGAAATAGGAGGAGACAAACTCATAGTTGAAAGAGCTCTTGAAGATGGCTATGAGATCATTGAAGTTAAGACGCCAGTCCTACTGACAGCTATTAAAGAACTTAATGTGCCAAGGTATCCTTCAATAAAAGGAATATTCAATGCTTACAATAAAAAAGAAGTTAAAATCTTGACTGCAGATGATTTGGATGTTGATAAAAATGAACTTGGACTAAAAGGTTCACCAACTAAAGTTGTAGCAACGTCAACTCCAAGTACTGAAAGAGCTGGAGAAATATTTACCGGCAATATAAAAGAAGCTGTACAGAACCTAGTTGAAAGATTAAACAGCAGACACGTAATATAGGAGGCGCGGTGGATGAGCGATTATAAAGATATATGGGTTTTTGCAGAACAAAGAAATGGAAAACTTATGAATGTTGCTATCGAGATATTAGGTGAGGCAAGAAAGCTTGCAGATAAGAAAGGCGTTAATGTTGGAGCTGTTCTAATAGGGCACAATGTAGAAAATCTTTCAAAAGATCTTATAAGTTATGGCGCTGATGTAGTTTACGTTGTGGATAATCCTCTTCTTTCAAATTACACAACCGAAGGATATGCAAGAGCAGTATCACAGCTTGCAAATGAGTATAGGCCAGAAGTCATACTCTATGGAGCGACTTTTATAGGACGTGACCTTGCGCCTAGGATAGCTTCCAAACTGAAGACAGGGCTTACCGCTGATTGCACAGGGCTTGATATTGACGAAAATGGACTGCTACTGCAAACAAGGCCGGCATTTGGCGGAAACTTAATGGCAACAATAAAATGTCCAGACAAAAGACCACAGATGTCGACAGTAAGGCCTGGCGTAATGAAGAAAGCTGTTAGAGATGATACAAGAGATGGAAAAGTAATTAAATTTGATGCTGATATTAAAGAAAGTGATATAAGAACTAAGATATTGAGCATAGTAAAAGAAGCAAAAAATGTAGTGAACCTTGAAGAAGCTGACATTATCGTTTCAGGTGGACGTGGAATTGGAGGACCTGAAGGATTTAACATCATAAAAGAACTTGCAGACGTACTGGGAGGTGTGGTTGGCGCATCTCGTGCAACAGTTGATGCTGGATGGATAACATCAGACCATCAAGTTGGCCAGACAGGTAAGACAGTTAGACCAAAGCTTTACATTGCTTGCGGAATTAGTGGCGCAATACAGCATTTAGCAGGTATGAGCAACTCTGGTACTATTGTCGCAATAAATAAAAATCCTGACGCGCCGATTTTCAAAGTTGCTGATTACGGCATAGTCGGAGATTTATTCAAAGTAATACCAGCATTGATTGAAGAAATAAAAAAGCTTAAATGAGGGCAATTGATCAGTTTGACAGGTGACCCTCTGAAAAATATAAAAAGGAGTGTGGTTATTATGTTTATGGAAAAGATTTGTGTAATAGGTGCTGGAACAATGGGCTCAGGCATCGCTCAAGTATTTGCACAAAATGGCTTTGAAGTAATTTTACGCGATATTGATATGAAGTTCGTAGAAAAAGGGTTAGGCACAATTGAAAAAAATTTACAAAGAAGCGTTGACAAAGGGAAAATTACAGCAGATGAGAAAAACAAAATTTTAAGCAGGATCAAAGGCACAACAAATTTGGAAGATACCAAAGAAGCAGATTTTGTAGTTGAAGCGGCTATAGAAAATATGGATCTTAAAAAGCAGATATTCAAAGAGCTAGATGAAATATGCAAAATGGAAACAATACTTGCGTCAAATACATCATCACTATCCATAACAGAAATAGCAAGTGTGACAAAGAGACCTGAGAAAGTCATAGGAATGCATTTCTTCAATCCAGTTCCTGTAATGAAACTTGTTGAAGTCATAAAAGGATTAAAGACATCAGAGCAAACATTTAATATCGTCAGAGAATTGGCTTTAAAAGTAGACAAAACACCTATAGAGGTCAAAGAAGCACCTGGATTTGTTGTAAATAGGATTTTAATCCCAATGATTAATGAAGCAATTGGAATACTTGCCGATGGTGTTGCAACTGCAGAAGACATAGATGAAGCCATGAAATTAGGTGCAAATCATCCAATAGGACCATTGGCATTGTCTGATTTGATAGGCAATGACGTCGTTCTTGCTATAATGAATGTGCTTTATGAAGAGTACGGCGATTCAAAATACAGACCACATCCACTTCTAAAAAAGATGGTAAGAGGCGGATTGCTGGGTAGAAAAACTGGCAAAGGTTTCTTTGAATACAAATAAAATCTCTTAAGGAGGAGAATATCATGAAAGAAGTAGTTATTGCAAGTGGTGTAAGGACTGCTGTAGGGAAATTTGGTGGAACGCTTCTAAATGTACCTGCAGTAGATTTAGGTGCTGTAGTAATAAAAGAAGCATTAAAAAGAGCCAATGTGAAACCTGAAGATGTCAGTGAAGTGATAATGGGGAATGTATTGCAGGCAGGTCTTGGGCAGAACCCCGCAAGACAAGCTGAAATAAAAGCGGGCATACCAGTAGAAGTTCCGGCTATGACTGTAAACATGGTATGTGGGTCAGGTCTTAGAGCTGTAACACTAGCTGCACAAGCAGTTATGCTTGGCGATGCTGATATTGTTGTAGCAGGTGGAATGGAAAACATGTCAAGAGCACCATATATATTAAATGATGCTCGCTTTGGGTACAGGATGAACAATGGCCAGCTTGTAGATGAAATGGTATATGATGGTCTAACAGATGTTTTTAACCAATATCACATGGGAATCACTGCCGAAAATCTTGCTGAAAAATACGGCATATCAAGAGAAGAGCAGGATGAATTTGCATATAGAAGCCAAAAATTAGCATCAGAAGCGATATCATCAGGAAAATTTGAGGATGAGATAGTTCCTGTGATTGTGCCGCAGAAAAAAGGTGACCCGATAGAATTTAAAGTTGATGAACATGTGAGACCTAATACGACAATGGAAGCACTGGCAAAATTAAAACCTTCATTCAAGAAAGATGGAACTGTAACGGCAGGCAATGCATCAGGAATCAACGATGCAGCTGCAGCAGTAGTTGTGATGTCAAAAGAAAAGGCTGAAGAACTTGGAATAAAACCATTAGCAACGATTAAATCATTTGGTTATGCAGGTGTTGACCCGAGCATCATGGGAATTGGTCCAGTATATGCTACGAGAAAGGCATTAGAAAAAGCTAATCTAACTGTAGACGATATGGATTTAATAGAAGCTAATGAAGCATTTGCAGCACAATCACTGGCTGTTGCAAAAGAATTAAAATTTAATATGGACAAAGTGAATGTAAATGGTGGCGCAATTGCGATAGGTCATCCAATTGGTGCCAGCGGATGCAGAATTCTAGTGACGCTTTTATATGAGATGCAGAAGAGGAATTCTCATACTGGACTTGCAACATTGTGTATCGGCGGAGGAATGGGAATTGCGATGGTCGTAGAAAGGTAAAATGCTTGTCAAAACATAATATATTTGGTGCTGATTAATAATTTCAATGAATTAATAATGATTACCACATATGTAAAAATATAATACATATGTGGTTTTTGCCATTATAACTTTAAAAAATATATTTTTTACTTCATTAAACTACATAAAGATTGTAATCAAGTTTAGACAAGTGGTGAAATGTCAAGCAGTATTTTTTGGAACCTTGAAAAATAAAG
>JASBVU010000083.1 GCA_029960905.1 Thermoanaerobacterium sp. | reverse complement strand
TCAATGATGAAGATAGCGACATAATTGCTGTTAAAAATGGTTTTATATCTATAACTCCAATACAGCTTGACTTAACTATGTATAGTTTTATTGACAATTTAAAAGACTGGGATATGTCTATTTGAATTTTTTGAAGCAAGAAATTTGTCATTAAATTTATTGGCATTTTTTATTCATCGATTGCAGGATTTTTTACTTATATATAGAATATTGTATATGTAATAAATAATATTAGCTTTAAATTTAAGAATAGAAAGGGTATAAGCGATGGATAAAAATGCTGATATAATCAAGAGGATTCAAGATAACTATGCACAATTAAGCAAAAGCCAAAAAATTATAGCAGAATATATAATAAACCATTATGATAAAGCTGCTTTTATGACGGCGGCAAAACTGGGCAATAGTATAAACATCAGTGAATCTACTGTAGTCAGATTTGCAAATACTTTAGGATATGATGGCTATCCTGAGCTTCAAAGCGCATTACAAGAATTAATAAAAAATAAACTTACTACTGTTCAAAGACTTGAAATGACAGACGAAACAGATGAAGTTTCTATTTTAAACAATGTACTAAAATCTGATATAGAAAACATTAAAGCTACGAAAGAAGAAATAGATAAGAATTCCTTCAAAGAAGTGGTGGATAATATTTTCAAAGCCAAAAAAATATACATAATTGGCTTTAGAAGTTCCACCGCTATTGCTGAGTACTTAGGATTTTACTTAAATTTGATACTTGAGAATGTAATATTAGTAAAGCCTGGTATATCTGATGTTTTTGAGCAAATGCTTAGAGTAAACTCAGAAGATTTAGTGATTGGCATAGGTTTTCCAAGGTATTCAAAAAGAACACTGGAAGTTATGAAATATGCTAAATCACAAAATGCAAAAATAGTTGCCATTACTGACAGCCTTATATCGCCGCTTACTGAAATTGCCGATGAAATACTTTTAGCTAAAAGTAATATGGCATCATTTGTCGATTCATTAGTTGCTCCATTGAGTCTTATAAATGCACTAATTGTTTCTGTTGGTATTAGAGAGAAAGACAAGATAACAGACACATTTGAAAAATTAGAAAACATTTGGAATGAATATGGAATATATTTATCGAAAAATGTTTAAAATGCATTTTGATTATAAGTACCAATAGGGTTTTAATTGCTTTTCAGGAGGTTTATTAATGTCTACTAGATTGTTTATCGTACGACATGGTGAAACATTATGGAATAGACAAAAGAAAATTCAGGGTGTAAGCGATACTGAACTTTCCGATGAAGGAATGAAACAAGCTTATTTGTTGTCTCAAAGATTAAAACATGAAATGATAGATGTGATTTTTTCCAGCGATTTAGATAGAGCATATAAAACAGCAACTTTTATTGCAAAAAGCTTTAACTTAGATGTTATAAAATTGCCAGAACTTAGAGAAATATCGTTTGGCGTATGGGAAGGGCTTACGGTAAATGAAATAGAAAAATCATATAAAGAATTGTATCATACATGGAAAACTAATCCCCTCGAAGCTGTGATTGAAGGTGCTGAGACGCTAAAAGCTGTACAAGATAGGATATTGAATGCAACGAATAAAATCATAGAACAATATAAAAATAAGAATATACTAATCGTGTCACATGGAACAACAATCAAAGCTTTAATTTTAGGCATGCTAAATTTGGATTTAAGCTTTTATCCGAAGATAAGACAAGACAATACAGCATTAAACATAATAGATGTAAAAGATGATGGAAATTGCGTTTTAGTGCTGTTGAACGATACGTGTCATTTAAGGAGCGATAATAATTGAAAAGAGTTTTTGTAATTGGCTGTGGCCCTTCAGGGATGATGGCTGCCATAATGAGTTCTTTAAAAGGCAATGAAGTTGTAATCTTCGAGAAAAATGATAGGCCCGGCAAAAAACTCATGATAACTGGAAAAGGCAGATGCAATATAACAAATTCAGCCTCGATAAAAGAATTTATCGAAAATACACCAACAAATGGCAAATTTCTTTATAGTGCTTTAAATAGTTTTTCTAATACTGATTTAATTGATTTTTTTAACAAAAATGGTCTAATGACTAAAGTTGAAAGAGGCGGAAGAGTATTTCCTGTTTCAGATAAGGCAATTGATGTATTAGATGCCCTTTTAAAGCTCATTAAAAAAAATCATATTGAAATTCGGTTTAATAGCAAAGTTACTGATATACTGACTGATGGGAAATGCGTCAAAGGAATAATTGTTAATGGGGAAAAAGAATTTTGCGATAGTTTAATACTATCAACCGGAGGAAAGTCTTATCCTTCTACAGGTTCGACAGGTGATGGATATGATATGGCGAAAAGATTAGGTCACAAAATTATTGAACCACATCCTGCATTAGTCCCACTTGTAACTGCTGAAGACGTCAGCGAAATGATGGGATTAACACTTAAAAATATTAATGTCAAATTGTGTATAAATGGTAAATTAGTTAGAGAAGAATTTGGCGAAATGCTGTTTACACATTTTGGATTGTCAGGACCTGTAATATTGACCTTAAGCAGTTTTTTTAAAACTGTTAAAGATGGAGATGTTATAATAAAACTGGATTTAAAACCAGCTTTGAATTATGAAAAGCTTGATGAAAGACTGCAAAGAGATTTTAAAAAATATGCTAAAAAAGAGTTAAAGAATTCTTTAAACGATTTGCTTCCGCGTTCACTGATACCTTATATAATAAAGGCAAGCTCTTTAGATCCTGACAAGAAAGTTTCAGAAATATCAAAGGCGGAACGAAGTGCATTAATAAACATTGTAAAGGATCTTGAGTTTCACATAAAATCTAAGAGGTCTATAAATGAGGCTATAATCACTTCTGGGGGAGTAAGTACTAAAGAAATAAATCCTAAGACAATGGAATCAAGACTTATTAAAGGACTTTTTTTTGCCGGTGAAATAATTGATGTGGATGCATTGACTGGTGGTTTCAATCTTCAAATTTCTTTTTCCACAGGCTATTTAGCAGGAATAAATTCCTGAGAATAAAACCTTCTTTGCATTTTCTTATATATTTTGCATAAAATATATAAGAATGCATAAGGAGGATTATTATGGGAAAAAGAGTTAAAAAGTCAGCACATGTATATTATTTAAGCTTTGACAATATAATAGCCTTTTTTGTCATATTGGGTTTTTTAACAATGGTGGTAACTCAAGTATTAATGTTAAATGATAATATTAGGGTTTTTTTAAATTCTACGGAAAAAATAGAAGGTATAAATATCAACACATACCTGTCAAATGATGGAACCTTAAAATTGGAGTTAATCAACCTAGACAAAGCACCAAAGGCTTTTATTTTGATAAATGGTGATCCAAAGTATAGTTTTAAAGAGAAATACTTAAAAATCAATATAAAACAAGGCGATCTCATTGAAATGGATGGAACAAACTACAATCAAGCATTATATGTTAAAATAGTTGATTCAAGCGATAATGTAATAGAGCCACAAAGGACAGCAGTCATAAAAGTCAACAGCGATATAGAAGTCATTGGCAGAGTAAAATTGAAATGATATTGTTATAACATGATTTTTACTATATAATTTATAAAGAAAGAAAAACGGAAAGGAGATTGATGTCTTATAAAAGCTATTAGAGGAGCGATAACTACTGAGAATACTAAGGAAGCTATTTTTCATGATACAATTGTTCTAATTGATGAAATTTTTCGTAGCAATAAAATAAAAAGGGAAGATGTTATATCAATTTTTTTTAGCGCTACAAAGGATATTGATGCAGCATATCCTGCAGAAGCATTAAGACACAATGGAATTTCAGACATACCTATGATGTGTTTTCAAGAAATGAATGTAAAAGGAAGTCTTGAGAAATGTATCAGAGTTGTAGTGTTTATTAATTGTGAAGATCATAAAGAAATTAAACACATATATATGAAAAACGCTAGATTGTTAAGATTAGACTTGTTGAATATTAAAGTTGCAATTGATGGCCCAGCAGGAGCAGGAAAAAGCACAGTTGCCAAGGAATTGGCAAAAAAGCTAAACTTTACTTATATAGATACAGGAGCTATGTATAGAGCGTTGACATATAAGGCTATAATTGAAAATGTCAATGTAGAAGATAAAAATAAAATAATAGAACTGGCTTCTAAGATTGACATTGAGTTAAAAAATGATAAGGTATTGTTAGATGGTAAAGATGTTACAAATGAAATAAGAATACCATTTGTTTCAGAGAAAGTGTCATTTGTTTCAATGATACCAGAGGTAAGAGAAATAATGGTTAATCTGCAAAAAAGGTTATCTGATAAAGGTAGCGTTGTGATGGACGGTAGAGATATAGCTACAGTCGTCATGCCAGATGCGCAATTTAAATTCTTTTTGACTGCCAGCCCTGAAGTTAGAGCGATGCGCAGATACAATGAATTAACAAGCAAGAAAATATCTGTTAAATATGATGATATATCAAATGATATACAAAAGAGAGATAAAAACGATACTGAAAGAGATGTTGCACCATTAAAAAAGGCCGATGATTCTATTGTGATTGATACCACAAATATGACTATTGAAGAAGTAGTAAGTAAAATGTACGATATCATAGCCAATGGATAAGGGGGTATTTCATGTTTTATTACATAGCCAAATACATTGTTCTTTTTATTATAAATATAATTTTTAGAATAGAAGTAGATGGCTACGAAAATATTCCTGCCGATGGTCCTGTAATTATTTGTCCTAATCATATTAGCTTTTTAGATCCACCTATTGTTGGTGCCATTTTTACCAGAAGAATTTTTTTTATGGCAAAAGCCGAGCTTTTTAAAAATCCTTTATTTAGATTTATTTTAAATAAAGGTTTAGGTGCTTTTCCAGTGAAAAGAGGCACATCAGATTTAACCTCGATAAAAATTGCTCTAAATCATCTAAAAAAAGGACATGCTATTGGGATATTCCCAGAAGGAACCAGGAGCAAAACTGGCAAATTACAAAAGGCTGAGCCTGGTGTATCGCTTTTATCTGTAAAAGGAAAGGCACCTGTCCTGCCGGTCGGGATAAAGTCAACTTATAAACTTTTTTCAAAAGTGACAATAAAGATCGGTAAACCTATTTATTTTGAAGAGTATCAAAATGCGCATTTAACATCTCAAGATATGGCAAACATAGGTGAAAAGATTATGCTTGAAATCTCAAAGTTAATTTAGGAGGAAGCAATGAAAATATTGATAGCTGACAATGCAGGATTTTGTTTTGGTGTAAAAAGGGCAGTCAAAATGGCTTATGATCAAGTCAACAATAATGATGATTCTAAAACTTATGCATATGGAGAGCTTATTCATAATCCGCAGGTCGTAAAGGACCTAGAAGATAAAGGAATAAAGACGATAGAGTGCATCAATGATTTGGATGAAAATAGCAAGATACTTATTAGAACACATGGTATACCTGAAAAAACATATGAAAAATTAAAAAAGAAAAAAGTAGAAATTATCGATATGACTTGTCCCTTTGTAAAAAGAGTCCAAAAAATAGTCAATGGATACTATAAAAAGGGATATTCTATTATAATAATAGGAGATAGAAATCATCCGGAAGTTGTAGGTGTAAATGGATGGTGCAATAATTCGGCTTATGTTATCCAATCAACCGATGACGTAAAATCATTGCCTTTTTTGGAAAGGGCATGTGTTGTTGCACAGACAACCATAACGCAAAAAATGTGGGAAGATAGTTTGGCTTTGTTGAATCTTAAAGTCAAAGAACTAATATCGTATAATACAATATGTGATGCTACAAACAAAAGGCAATCATCTGCTGAAAAAATATCTAAAGAGGCAGATATGATGATTGTCATAGGTGGAAAGAACAGTTCTAATACGCAAAAATTAAAAAAAATATGTGAAAATAATTGTGATAGAACTATACAAGTCGAGAGTGCTGATGAAATTGATTTATCTATTTTTAAAAATGTTGAAACAGTTGGCATTACTGCTGGTGCATCTACGCCAGATTATTTGATACAGGAAGTTGTTGATAAGATTACAAGTGGGAGAAAGGAAGAATAAAGATGGATGATTTTATGAATGAATACACTTTTAACGAGATTCATGCCGGTGATATAGTAAAAGGCAAAATCATTAAAATACTTAATGATGGAATTATAGCAGATATAGGATATAAATCTGATGCATTTGTTCCTAAATCGCAATTATCACTTAATCCTAATATAAAAATGAGCGATGATTTTAATGTGGGAGATGAAATCGATCTATATATAATAAAAAGAGAAGATGAAAATGGTGATGTTTTGGCTTCAAAAATAAAAGCAGATACTGAATTGGCTGAGGAGAGATTAAGCATATCTTTTAAAAATGGAGATATCTTAAACGGAAAAATAATTGAAGTAGTAAAAGGTGGTGTTGTTGCTGATGTATTAGGAGTTAAAGCATTTATACCAGCGTCACAACTTGATATTCATTATGTCGATGATTTGAACTCATATTTAGGAGAAAAAGTTGAAGTGAAAATCATTGATTATATTCCAAACAAAAAATTGGTTGCATCGCGGAAGGTCGTTTTTGAAGAAGAAAAAAACAAAAAGAAAGAAACATTGCTAAAAAACATGCAGGAAGGACAAGTTGTCAATGGCGTTGTAAAGTCAATTGCCAAATTCGGTGCTTTTGTTGATTTAGGCGGAATTGATGGTTTGATTCCATTAAGAGAGATTTCTTGGGGTAGAAATGTAAATATAAATGATTTGTTGCATGTTGGTGATAGAGTAGATGTTTATGTTAATAAAATAGATCAAGAGAAAATAACGCTAAGTTTAAAAAAGCTTTCTCCGGATCCTTGGATGAATATTGATGAGAAGTTTAAGCTTGGAGATATTATATTAGGTACTATAGCAAATGTGACTACTTTTGGTATATTTGTAGAGATTTCTGAAGGGGTAGAGGGGTTAGTACACAAAAGCGATTTAATAAAGAATATCAAAGAATACAAAATAGGAGATGAAATGACAGTTGAAATAATTAGCTTTGATTCAGAAAAGAAAAAGTTAAGTCTTAAGGAAGTCGAAAAAAACAGTGAATCTTATGACTTAGAAAGAGAAAAATTAAATGTGACAATAAAAGACAGATTAGAAGACGTAAATACTTATTCATAGGTGTTATGTAAAATACCTTGACAAAAGACAAAAATCTGATAAAATTTATCTTATTGAATATCTATACTTTTAAAATGCGAGGAGGCAAGATAAAAGAATGAATGCTTTGGGTCGCCACATATTGGCAGAGATTTATGGTTGCGATGAAAATGTTCTTGATGATTGTGAATTAATAGAAGACATAATGGTAAAAGCAGCTATAGAAGCAGGTGCCGAAGTCCGTGAAGTTGCTTTCCATAAATTTAGCCCCCAGGGCGTTAGTGGAGTCGTTGTTATTTCTGAATCACATATAACAATTCATACTTGGCCGGAATTAGGGTATGCAGCTGTTGATGTGTTTACATGTGGAGATAATGTTAATCCGTGGAATGCGTGCAATTATTTGACTAAGATGTTGAAGGCAAAGAATATGACTGCTACTGAAGTAAAAAGAGGGGTTTTTGAACAACCTGTCAAAGTTGTAAACATGT
>JASBVU010000082.1 GCA_029960905.1 Thermoanaerobacterium sp. | reverse complement strand
GAGAAAGTTCACCAGAACCTTTGGGGGATTATATAGCAGGTCCAAATCATGTGTTGCCTACCAGTGGAACGGCCAGGTTTTTTTCGCCGCTCTCAGTTGATGATTTTGTTAAAAAGATGAGCATTCTTTACTATGACAAAAAATCGTTGATGAACGTGGCAGATGACATAGTAAGGCTTGCAGAATCAGAAGGACTTACTGCACATGCTAATTCTATAAAAGTGAGGTATAAATAATGATATATGATTTGATTAGGGATGAGATAAAGGGTTTTAAAAATTACGAAGTTCCTACAATAGAATGTAAGTATAAAATGGACGCAAATGAAACTCCTTTTGGACTTCCAGAGGCCACCATGGATAATCTTCAGGAAATAGTAAAAAGTGCGAATGTAAATAGGTATCCAGACCCTATAAGCTTAAAATTGAAGGACAAATTGGCGAAGTATTGCGGAACATCAAAAGAAAACATCTTTGTAGGAAATGGGTCTGATGAGATAATTCATATTTTGATGAATGCATTTGTTTCAAAGGATGATTGCGTCGTGTACCCTGTGCCGTCTTTTAGCATGTACAAAGTGTATGCTCAAATAGCTGGTGCTAAAAATGTAGAAGTAGCCTTGAAGGATGATTACAATTACAATGCCGATGAAATCATAAATGCAATAAATAAATTTAATCCTAAAATGGTTATTTTATGCAATCCGAACAATCCGACAGGTACTACATTAGATAGAAATGACATAGTAAAAATACTGGAAGTCAATGGTGGAATTACGGTTGTTGATGAGGCCTACTATGAGTTTTTTGGAGAAACAGTAGTTGATTTAATCGATAAATATGAAAGGCTTATTGTTTTAAGAACTCTTTCAAAAGCTTATGGCCTTGCAGGGTTGAGAGTTGGATATGCGGTATCAAATTCTGACACGATTAGTTGCCTCAATATGGTCAAATCACCTTATAATGTAAACAGCATATCGCAGGCAATTGCATTAAGCGTGCTGGAAGAAGGACGAGTTGATGAAAAAGTTGATTACATCAAAAATGAAAGAAAGTTTTTACAGGACGGATTGAAAGAAATAGGTAGTCTAAAGGTGTACGATTCAAAGGCCAATTTTTTGCTGATAGAATTTGACGATGCCGATTATGTGTACAATAAACTATTAGAAAAGGGCATACTTGTGAGGAATTTCTCAGGCGATAAAAATCTCGGCAATGCACTGCGCGTGACGATTGGAACGAGAGAGGCAAACAGCTACTTTTTAAAATGTCTTAAGGAGATATTAGTATGAGAGAAGCGGAAATGCGAAGAAAAACGAATGAGACAGATGTATATGTGAAGATAAACATTGATGGGAAAGGAATTGCATCAATTGATACTGGAATAGGTTTTTTAGATCATATGTTAACCCTCTTTTCGAAACATGGCCTTTTCGACTTGCAAGTTGTTGCAAAAGGGGATTTGCATGTTGATACACATCATACGGTTGAAGATGTAGGTATAACGTTGGGACAGGCTTTTTTAAAAGCTTTAGGCGATAAAATTTCGATTAGGCGTTATGGTGTTTCATACGTTCCTATGGACGAAGCACTTTTAAGAACGGTAGTTGACATAAGTGGAAGGCCATATCTCTACTACAAATTGAGGCTTGACTCCACATTGCTTGGGAATTTTGAAACGGAAACTGTGGAAGATTTTTTTAGAGCATTTGCATTTAATTCTTTGATTACGCTTCATGTAGAAATGCTACATGGCAGAAACACACATCATATAATAGAAGGTGCTTTCAAATCGTTAGGACGTGCATTAGATGAAGCAACAAAAATAGATGATAGAGTAGATGGAATACCATCAACGAAAGGCTCATTATAATTAAGGTGGTGTTTAAATGATAGGCATTGTAGATTATGGAATGGGAAACTTAAGAAGCGTGGAAAAAGCATTCCAATATATCGGGTATGATGCAAAAATCATCGACGATTTAAAAGAAATTAGAGATGCTACTGCACTGGTATTGCCTGGTGTAGGAGCTTTTCCTGACGCTATGGAGATATTGAATAAAAGAGGAATTTCAAATGCAATTAAAGAAGAAGTGCAAAAAGGAAAGATGCTATTAGGTATATGCCTTGGCATGCAGCTTTTGTTTGATAGAAGCTTTGAGGTTAGAGAGACTGAAGGATTGCACATTTTAAAAGGTGAAATAGATGTGATTAAGACAGATTTAAAAGTTCCGCATATAGGTTGGAATTCTCTCATCATAAAAAAGGACAATCAGCTTTTGAATGGGGTAAATGACGGCGACAGCGTATATTTTGTTCATTCATATTATCTTTCAAATGGGGACTCAAATGATATATGCGCTACAGTTCATTATGGAATTTCAATACCTGCTGTTGTATGTAAAGACAATGTATTTTCTTGCCAATTTCATCCTGAAAAAAGCGGTGATGTTGGACTTAGAATATTAAAGAATTTTGCTGAAATGATATGATTTTGTGTTTTTGGAGGGATTTGATGCTTATTATACCTGCTATAGATATAATAGATGGTAAATGCGTAAGACTTACAATGGGAGATTATGAGACAAGTACAGTGTACTATGAAAGTCCAGATGATGCAGCGAAGGCTTGGAGAGATCATGGCGCTAAAAGAATCCACATCGTCGATTTAGAAGGGGCGAAAGAAGGCTGCCTTGTGAATTTGTCCTCTATCGAAAAAATAAGAAAAGCATTTGACAAAGAAATAGAAGTCGGCGGCGGAATAAGAAATATTGAAACTGTTTCAGAGCTGTTTAATTTAGGTGTTGATTACATTATTTTAGGCAGTATAGCGGTACATGACAGGCGATTGCTTTTAGAGATTACTAAAAAATATAAGGACAGAATAATTATAGGAATTGATGCAAAAGACGGATATGTTGCTACGAAAGGATGGCTTGAAAGAAATCACATAAAAGATGATGAACTTGCAAAAGAGATTAAAGACTTAGGCCTTAGTACGGTCATATACACAGATATTAAAAAAGACGGAATGATGGAAGGGCCCAATTTTGACGCAATAAGAAATATTATTAATACTCAGTTGAATGTCATTGCTTCTGGAGGAATTGCCTCTTTAGACGATATACTAAGATTAAAACATATTGGAGCCTTTGGCGCTATAATAGGCAAGGCTCTTTATACAGGCAGAATAAATCTAAAAGACGTACTGGAGGTCATACAATGATTTCAAAGAGGATTATACCTTGTCTTGATGTAAAAGATGGACGGGTTGTAAAAGGCGTGAATTTTGTAAATTTAAAAGATGCTGGAGATCCTGTAGATGTAGCAGAGGAATACAATAAGGCTGGTGCTGATGAGTTAGTTTTTTTAGATATTACAGCGTCTTATGAAAAACGGGATATAATGATAGATGTTGTAAGGAGAACATCAGAGAAAGTTTTTATACCGCTTACTGTGGGTGGAGGAATAAGGACTGTAGATGATTTCAGACGGATACTGAAAGCAGGTGCTGATAAAATATCAATAAATTCTGAGGCAGTTAAGAATCCAGATCTCATAAAAGATGCTGCAAAAAAGTTTGGCAGTCAATGCGTCGTGGTTGCAATAGATGCCAAGAGAAAAGCTGATGGCAAAGGTTTTGATGTATTTATAAATGGAGGACGTGTAAACACGGGATACGATGTATTAGAATGGGCGAAAAAGGTAGAAAGCTTGGGAGCTGGTGAGATTTTGCTTACAAGCATGGATGCAGATGGGACGAAAAATGGATACGATATTGAACTGACGCGAATGGTAGCTGAAGAGGTAAGGATACCAGTGATAGCATCAGGTGGTGCAGGATGCAAAGAACACTTTAGGGAAGTTTTTTTAGATGCGAAAGCCGATGCGGCATTAGCAGCCTCTCTATTTCACTATGGAGAGCTTGAGATAAATAAACTCAAAAGTTATCTTAAAGATAACAATATACCTGTCAGGATGATTTGATGGAAAGGATCGTGTTTATGTACATTGATGAATTGGAATTTGATGATAATGGATTGATACCAGCTATTGTTCAAGATTATAAGACAAAAGAAGTCCTTATGATGGCTTACATGAACAGGGAAAGCCTTGAGAAAAGCTTAGAAACTAAAGAGACGTATTTTTTCTCGCGTAGTAGAGAATGTTTGTGGCATAAAGGCGAGACATCAGGCAATATACAGCACATTAAATCAATCAAGTACGATTGTGATGGTGATTCGCTTCTTGTGGAAGTTGAAGCAGATGGACCTGCTTGCCATACAGGCAATAGAAGCTGCTTTTACAGAAATATTTTAGATTTTTCAGATGATGAAAGTGAATCAATCTTAAAGAATCTCTACAGAAGGATTGAAAGCAGAAAAGAAAAACCTGTAGAGGGTTCTTACACAAATTACCTCTTTTCCAAAGGATTAAATAAGATTTTGAAAAAGGTTGGAGAGGAAAATGCAGAGATATTGATTGCTTCAAAAGAAGACAAAAAAGAGGAGATAATATACGAAATAGCTGATTATGTTTATCACCTATTGGTTTTGATGGTGGAAAAAGAAATAAGCCTTGAAGATGTGTATAATGAACTTTCGAGAAGGTATTACAAAACAGATGAATTTAAAGAGCAACATAAAGTGAGAAAAGAGACAAAATAAAAAGAGGCACGCAAACTTTCCTTAGGTAGTTTGCGATGCCTTTTTACTTTCAAATTTGTATACATTCCAAGGAATCTTGTCTATCAGTTTATTTTTGTATATTGAATCAGCGCCCATAAATATATAATTCAAATTTTGTGTATTAGGTATGTCAAGCTTAACCCAGACCACATTTTTGCTAAAGACTGGATTTGAAATTGGAACATTGTAGAGGGAATTTTTTGCCTTTCTGTACTCGTAAAGTTTTCCGCCTACTAATCCTATATCTATTCTTTTGATATCATCTTTGTAAAATAGTCTCATTTCCAGGTGATAAGCCACTTTTTTTGATATAGGTGCTAATGACTTCATTCCTACGTAAAGTTCATTTCCTCTGTAGTAAAATGACGCCATCTCAGTAAGATCTGCGCTTCTGTATATCTCTTGGTTTAATACGCCACCTGCAGGAACTTTAAACAAAGTATATGGCATTTCACGCTGGTTTAAGTTTGGCAGTGTGCTGACTTCTTTTATATTTATTACCGGCTTTGTGCCAAAAAGCTCGTTTTGCCTTACAAAACCCATTAAAAATGGTTCCATTACTGCAATTTGTGATTTATATTTCTTGATTGCAATTTCTTTCTTCTGGATTTCGCTTGGTGTCAACTTAAATACCTGCCATTTTGTATTGCTGTCAGCCATATCAACAGGTGGAAGAAGGGGTTTATTTGGCTCTAAAAGCCATGGAACAGGCCATTGGGGATGATGAACCAAAAACATGTGCTCTCTTACATTTAAGTTCATGGCTACGATGGCATATCTTACAAAATTGCTTACAGCCCAATGATCAGGGTGTACGTCATCTGCCATTGGATAATAAATATCTGTAGGATTGAAAGATTTTATGATTTCTTGTATACAATTTTCAAGATTGTTTCCTGTATAGGCTATGCCAGGCTTATACACATTTTTATAGGGAGAAAATGCAGATTTTGTACCGCCACTGATTCTTGGAACGTTATTGTCCCAAAAGTCGCTCCACAAAAAACGGGTGCTGCCGTCAGCAAAGCCAAGAAATACCACATCGCTTTTTGGAAGACCAAGTTCTGCCATTGCGGCTATGCTTTCACTTTGCCTTTGAAGGCCAAGCTTATAAAAATCTGATGGTGATGGATTTACATGACCGGTAAGTACAGCAGCAGCCTTTTTGTAACTATCTCCATTTGTAACGATGACCACTTTTACTGGAATATTTTGGCTTACTGCCCGTTGTATGACTCCTGCCATTCCCAAAGATTCATCATCAGGGTGTGGTACAATAACAAGTATCCGTTGCCCCGGATTTTTAAATTCCGGTTCTGGCTTTTTTTCTGTCAGATTTGCGAAGGTGGTCTTTAAATTCATAACATATGATACCAATAGCAATAATATAATTATAGAAATTATTATATATTTCTTCACCTTCATTGTTTCACACCTCCAATTATGTCATAATTGTAGCATATATTTATTAATAATTTGTTACAAAAATTGTGATTTCATGTGATAAATTTTTTGTAATGTATAACCATAAGCGTAAAATATTATTTGAGAGAAAATTTTTAGGAGGCATTGGCATGATAGTTGATTTCCATTGTGACACGCTGTACTTAGCTGAAAAATACGGAAGAGATATGACGAGAAAAAATACTGATGGGCACATTGATTTGGTTAGATTAGAAGAAGGATTGGTACATCTTCAGGTTTTTGCCACTTTTGTTGAGCCAGAGTTTATGAAAAAAGATGCTGCAGCAAAAACGTTAAAAATGATTGACAAACTATATCAAGCGATAGAAAAAAGCGATAAAATCAGATTGATTTTAAGCGGTAATGACATTGATGAAGCAAAAAATAAAAACAAATTAGGTGCATTGCTGTCAATAGAAGGTGGTGAAGCCATAGAAGGAGATTTGTCACTTTTAAGGATGTTTTATAGACTGGGCGTGAGAGCCATGACGCTAACGTGGAGTCTGAGAAACGATATAGGTGAAGGTGTATTGGGAGACGAAGATTATGGTATCACAAAATTCGGAAAAAGCGTCGTAAAAGAAATGAACAGGTTAGGCATGATCGTAGATGTATCACATCTAAATGAAAAAGGTTTTTGGGATGTTGTAGATTTGTGCGAGAAACCACTTATAGCATCACATTCTGACTGTAAATCCCTTTGCAATCATCCGAGAAATTTGACTGACCAGCAGATTAAGGCTATTGCTGATAAAAATGGCGTAATAGGGATTAATTTTTGTACGGATTTTTTAAAGGAAGATGGCAATGCCACAATAGAAGATGTGCTTGACCATGTGGAATATATAGCTAAATTGGTAGGTGTAAAACATGTAGGATTTGGCTCAGACTTTGATGGCATAGAAAAAACACCTGTCGGTCTTCACGATGCATCGTGTTTTCCAAAGGTGATTCAAGGACTTAAAAAAAGAGGTTTTAATGATGACGAAATAGATTTAATCTCACATGGCAATTTTGAAAGAATAATAAAAGAAATCTTACATTGATTATTTTTACAATAAAAAATAGCCCCGATGATTTAATTGGGGCTTGCATATGTTAAAGGGGGAGTCATTGTTTTGACCAAGAATACATTATACATATAATTCAAATAAAAATCAAGAGGCTATTAAAAAATTATTTGCATTATTAAATTAACACAGATAAGTAAATTTTCAGAAGATTATATTTTAGTGTCAACTTTTATACTTTTTTGTTGAACAATTTAGCTTCAGTAATTATAATAAAAATATAGCACTTTATTGCTGTATAGTGAAAATAAAAATTGGAGGTAAGGCAATGAATATCGATATTATAAGGGAAGTTGACCCTGAAGTAGCTGATGCAATTTCTAATGAAATTGAAAGACAGAAAAATAAAATTGAATTGATCGCATCGGAGAATTTTGTAAGTCCTGCAGTTATGGAAGCGATGGGCTCACCGCTTACAAATAAGTATGCAGAGGGATATCCCGGAAAAAGATATTACGGAGGTTGCGAGTACGTTGATGTAGTTGAGGAGCTG
>JASBVU010000081.1 GCA_029960905.1 Thermoanaerobacterium sp. | reverse complement strand
GATTCGTAGAGGTCAAAGCTACGTTTCGCTCAGCCCTGGACAGAATGAATGAATTTCCGGAATTCGTTTTCACCAGTGCCTGTGCAGCATATTATAAATGGGTTGAAGAAAATGCGCCGGAGATGTTTGAAGAGATAAAAAAGCGAGTAAAAGAAGGTCGTTGGGCTATTGTAGGGGGATGGTGGATTCAGCCGGATTGTAACATACCTTCAGGAGAATCTTTTGTGCGCCATGCCCTGTACAGTCAGAGATATTTTCTAGAGAAATTTGGCGTAATGGCAAAGGTAGGCTATAATGTGGATTCTTTTGGGCATAACGGCATGTTGCCTCAGATCCTTAAAAAGAGCGGTATGGACTATTATGTGTTTATGAGGCCGGGCAATCATGAAAACAGCCGTGTACTGGGAAATCTGTTCTGGTGGGAGAGTCCTGATGGCAGTCGCGTTATGGCGTACAGGATACCCACAGGCTATGGTACATCATGGGGTGAAATTGATAAAAAAATAGAGGATACGATGAGAATAGCTGAAGAACAAGGAATAGATCTAATGGCTTTTTATGGAGTAGGGAATCACGGCGGTGGACCTACTGTCAAAAACCTTGAATCCATAAAGCGCTTGAAAGAGGAGCGATACGGCGATGCGTTGATAATGAGCTCACCTGATCAGTATTTTGAGGCCATGAGCGAAAGAGGTATGGATCTGCCTGTTTACAGAGATGATCTGCAGCATCACGCCAGTGGTTGTTATTCTACCGTCTCAGAGATAAAGGCCAACAATCGCAGGGCAGAACATGCGTTGCTGGTGGCAGAAAAATTTGCTACCATAGCATACAATCTGGTGAATTTGCCCTATGATGGTAAGAGGATTCAAAGAGCGTGGGAAAAGGTTATGTTCAATCAGTTCCACGACATAATGGGAGGTTGTAGCATAAAAGATGCTTATACCGATGCCAGGGATTTTCACGGCGAAGCCCTTTACACGGCAGCTGATGTCTTAAACAGTGCGTTACAGAAGATGTCATGGGCTGTAGATACCATGGGTGAGATAGAAAAGGTGAGAAGCAAAGAGAAGGATTGGTCGCTGTGGGAATATGAAGACTGTGGTACACCGGTAGTGGTCTTTAATCCTCATTCGTGGAAAGTCAAAGCACCTGTAATAGTAAACAGGCTGGTTAAGGGTGTAACTGATGATAGCGGCAATCCTGTGGCGTTACAGAAGATAAGAGGGCCGCAGACCAATGGCAGAGATGACAAATGGAATACGTTATTTGTAGCTGATGTTCCGGCGATGGGCTACAGGGTATACTGGTTGTATTTGAATAAAGAATTTGAAGTAAATAGCGAAGGATCTCTGGTTGCTGACGACACATCACTAGAAAATGATTATATCAGATTGGAGATTGAACCACATACGGGCTATATAAGGAGGTTGTACGACAAAAAGAATAACGTCGAGGTTTTATCCGATAAAGGTGCTGTTCCTGTGGTAATAGATATAAACCATTGCGATACATGGGCTCATGGGATTTTTGAATTCAGAGATGAAATAGCAAGATTCTCTGATGCAAAAGTCAAGCTCATAGAAAATGGACCTATAAGGGCTAAATTAAGAGTCATAAACAAATACAACGACTCTATTTTAAGACAGGATTTTATCCTGTACAGGCACAAGCCTGACATAGAAGTAGAGGTCAAACTGGATTGGCGGGAAAAGCACAAAATGTTGAAACTATCATTCCCTGTTAATGTTTTAAAGCCAAAGGCCACCTATGAGATTCCCTATGGGTTTATTGAAAGGCCTGTAAATGGTGAGGAAGAACCTGGACAGCAATGGATAGACTTGACAGGCGAACAAGAAGGCATGGTATACGGCCTTGCGCTGTTAAATAATAGCAAATACAGTTTTGATATTAAGGATAATGACATGAGGATGACTGTGGTCAACGGTTCTATATACGCCGATCATTTTGGAGTCAGGGATGAATTTTGCGAGTTCATGGATCAGGGAATACAGGAATTCAGGTATGCTCTGATTCCGCACCAAGGGACGTGGCAAGATAGCTTTATTCCCAGAAAGGCATATGAATTCAACGTAAAACTTATGCATGTTCAGGAGACATATCACAGGGGGCCTTTACCACAGAAAATGGAAGGCATAAAGATATCGGCAGATAATGTTATAGCTACGGTATTTAAAAAAGCAGAAGATGGCGACGACTATATATTGCGCTGCTATGAGACTAATGGAGTAAATTCTGATGTGGAAATAGAGGTACCTGCGCTTAAACGCAAATGGAAAGCTACCTTTGGAAAATGTGAAATAAAGACGTTTAGGATCCCTGAAGATAACGAAGAAGAAATAACGGAATGCAATTTAATAGAGTTTTAAAAATCTAAAAAATAACCCTTTTTAAGGGTTATTTTTTTGTATAAAAAAGGCAATATCTCAAATACTAAAATTGATATAAATATGGGAGTGATAAAGTGGGGGTGATAAAGTGGCGACAATTAACAGGTTATATGATAAAAAATTGCGCAAATTAAAACTAATAGAAAACAATCTATCAAATATAATTGGCAGAAAAATAAATAATCTTGAGCAGCAGGATAATAAAATTTTGAAGCTGGAATTTGACGATGGAAGCACTTTAAATATCACATTAGATGACGATGGCCACATTAATTATTTGCTTAAAAAGGGTATAGAAGGTGATGGCATTGGAACAGGATATGATGAATACTATTAAAGATCAGGTTATTGGCAAGACCGTCATAGGTATTAAGTTTTCCGATGATAGGTTTTTAAACATATATTTTGAAGATCACACCCATGTGAAGATCAAGGCGTATAAAGACGACTTATCTGGAACAGATATAAATATCAAATATTCTGATAAGGAGGAATAAAATGAAAATACTCATGCTATCCTGGGAATATCCACCGCGGATTGTAGGTGGTCTCTCAAGACATGTTCAGGACCTTTCCAGAGTTTTATCACAACAAAATGAAGTCCACGTATTATCCGTAAGGGATGAAAATTTGCCTGAGTTTGAGGTAGATGAAAATGTGTATGTACATAGGGTGATGCCTTATAATATTCAGACAGAGGATTTCAATTTATGGGTTACTCATATGAATATGGCTATGATGGAGGAAGGAACACGACTTTTTAGAAACGTTGATTTTGATATAATTCACGCCCATGATTGGCTGGTAGCGTATGCAGCCCGCTTTTTTAAAAATATTTACAGGATTCCACTTCTATCTACCATCCACGCGACGGAATTTGGCAGAAACAGGGGACTTTACAATGACTCTCAGAGGTATATAAGCAATGTGGAGTGGTTTTTAACGTATGAATCGTGGAAGGTGATCTGCTGCAGCAGGTATATGATGAATGAGCTTAAATACATTTTTAATATTCCTCCTGATAAGATAAGGGTTATACCCAATGGAGTAAGAATTGACGAATTTGAAAGGGGTTATTATGACGAGATATTTAGAGCCAGATATGCACGTCCCAATGAGAAGATAATCTTTTTTATAGGTCGCCTTGTCCATGAAAAAGGTCTTGACATCCTGATAGAAGCAATGCCTATGGTACTTAATCAATATGCAGATGTTAAGTTGGTAGTAGCTGGGACGGGGCCTAAAGAAGAAGATTATAAAAGAAAGGTTTCCAATATGGGACTTGGTAATAAGGTACTTTTTACAGGGTACATTGATGACGAAACTCGTGTAAAGCTTTATAACAATGTGGATATAGCGGTATTTCCTAGTTTATATGAACCCTTTGGTATTGTGGCTCTCGAGGCTATGGCTGCAAAAGTTCCTGTAATAGTGTCAGACGTGGGTGGATTTAAAGAGATCATTGATCAGGGTTATGATGGAATCAAAGTACAGCCTGAAAATCCGCAAGAGCTGGCCAGCGCGATTTTAAAACTGCTTTTTGATGAGGAATACGCCAAGCTTCTTTATAAGCGTGCATATGCAAAGGTTAAAAAGGATTATAAATGGGAGGATATCGGTAAAAGGACAATGGATGTCTATAACGAGATCTTGCTGGAATTCGCCACATCGCCCTGGTACAGGGAAAACCGCAAGCCCATTCCTGAAAAAATAGGAAATAGAGAGGAGGGTATAGTATGAAAGCCGTTGTTATGGCAGGGGGTATAGGCAGCAGGTTGAAGCCATTGACGTGTAATATCCCTAAGCCATTGGTTCCAGTTGCTAATAGACCGGTAATGGAGTACACGGTAGAACTACTCAAAAAATATGGTATTACTGATATATGCGCTACACTTCAGTACTTGCCAAATACGATAAAAGAGCATTTTGGTGATGGTAGGCACTTTGGAGTAAATATGAGGTATTATATAGAAGATGAACCGCTGGGAACAGCAGGCAGCGTTAAAAATGCGGAAGATTTTTTGGATGAACCTTTTATCGTCATAAGCGGCGATGTGTTGACGGATTTTCGGCTGGATAAAGCATTGGAATTTCATAGGAGCAAAGGTGCGTTGGTCACTATAGTGCTTACAAGGGTTGCGGTACCTTTGGAATACGGCGTGGTGATAACCGATGACACGGGTAAGATTATAAGATTTTTGGAAAAACCGTCCTGGAGCGAGGTATTTAGCGACACAGTGAATACCGGCATTTATATTCTACAGCCTGAGGTGTTGGATTATATAAAAAAAGGACAGGTCTTTGATTTCAGCAAGGATCTCTTCCCTATGTTACTACGTGAAAATAAACCTATATATGGATACATCGCAGATGGTTATTGGTGCGATATAGGAAATATTCAGGAATATATGAATTGTCATCGAGATATATTGAGCGGCCGCATAAGGGTAAATCTAAGAGAAAAACCATTCAAACCTAATATATGGATGGGCAACAACGTAAAAATCGGCGAAAATACTTCTATAAGTGATTATGTCATAATAGGGGATAATGTCAGAATAGGAAAAAATGTTTTTATAGATAGCGGCACAGTCATTGGAGATGATGTTGTTATTGAAGACAATGCTACTATAAAGAGAAGTATTATATGGAAAAACTCTTATGTAGGCAAAAATAGTGAGATAAGAGCTGCTGTAGTATGCCATAGAGTGCAGTTAAAAAATAGGGTATGCATTTTTGAGAACAGCGTCATTGGCGACGATACCTTGATTAAAGAAGGTAGCATAATAAAGCCTGATGTAAAAATATGGCCACAGAAGATGATTGATGCTGAAAGTATTGTGTCCAGTGATGTAATATGGGGTACGCGATATAAGAAAAATATCTTTGGGTATGATGGAGTATCCGGTCACGTCAATGTGGACATGACTCCAGAGTTTTGTGCGCGATTGGGAGCAGTAATACCATGTATCATAAAAGGTAAAATAGGAGTAAGCTGTGATGATTCTGTGCAATCAAAGATGTTAAAAATGGCTTTGATCTCTGGTTTGATGTCGGCCGGTGCCCATATCTATGATTTTGGAACGTTGATATTACCTATGGCTCGTGCTGCCGTAAAAGATTATGGACTGGGTGGATCTGTACACGTAAAGCGCATTGAAGATAGTGAAGTATCGGTTATAGACATATTGGATAGCAAAGGGTGTAATATAGACAAAGGCATGGAGCGAAAATTGGAAAATGTCCTCTCTCAAGGTGATTTTAAAAGGTGTATTGTAGGCGAGATTACGGATGTAGAAATGATACCTGACTACGATAAAGTATATATGATAAAATTATTGAATAATATTGACACATACAGCCTGCGAAAGAGACATTTTACTGTAAGTTTTAATACACCATCTGATTACATGAAGCGGATACTTAATACTATTTTAAATTACTGTGGATGTAAAATACAGGCTACGGGAGAGATTGACTTTTATATAGACAATAATGGAGAGACGTTGGGACTTAAAGGACCTGGAGGAAAAATTATTCCCGAAGAGACAATGATAGCTTTGAGGTCATATTTGATGATTCAAAGCGATAGCCCCGAGCCTGTGGTGATTCCTATTAATAGCCCTGATGCTATATCTGATATGGTGAAAGCTGGCAACAGGCAGGTGATTTACACTAAAACGGCTTTACAGGAGCGGATGGGGAAAATAGCAGAAAGTACGGGGAATTCCGGTGGCATTACACAGTTTGACCTCAATTTTGATGCTATAAGTTTTTTAGTGAAAATATTAGAGATACTGGCAAAGGAAAAGATCACGCTTGAGGAACTTTTGAATAGGTTGCCTAATTTTTATTATGATAAAGAGATTGTACCCTGTAGCTGGGATGCAAAGGGGCGTATTATAAGAAGCCTTATCGAGGAAGGCAATAGGGATGATGAAGTTTTAGAAGGAGCAAAAATAAAGCACGATAAAGGATGGGCGATGGTACTCCCGGATCCTGAACAACCAGCATGTAGAGTATATGCCCAGGGTTATACCGAGGAATACGCCAGAGAACTTACAGATATGTATGTAAAAAAGATAAAATCTATAGATGGAAAATAGAAATAAACTCAAAGTTCGCGATTCTTAAAGAACTTTGAGTTTATTTTTGGATTATATCTTTATACACTTTTTCTGTCTTATTTATCATTTCTTTTACAGAAAATCTCTCAACGCTTTTTTTGCCGTTTAAGGCCAGCGAATAAGCTAACCATGGGTCATTGAGCAGCAGCAGAATTTTCTCAGCTAAAATTTGTGCGTTGGCGGGAGGAATAAGCAATCCTGTTTTCTTGTCGGATATCAATTCACTGGGACCACCGACATTTGTTGAGATTACAGGTTTCTGGTGCCACATGGCTTCAACTATAACCAGTGATTGCCCTTCAATCAAGGAAGTGACACATATTATATCAGATGCCATGTAAATATTGTCGATGTCACTGCGGTGTCCTATGAAATGAACGCGGTCACTTATTCCCAGGTCTTTGGCCTGCTTTACCAGTGATTCTTTGAGGGGGCCATCTCCAGCTAAAAGAAACTGAACGTCGTCTCTTTGCTTCGATACAATATTTGCAGCGTCGATAAAGTATTTATGGCCTTTGACCGATTGAAGTCTGGCGATGACAGATACTATTTTTTGTGATGGGTCTATGTTTAACTCGTTCAATACATCTTCTCTTGTTTTAGTTGCCAAACGGGAGGAAAAATCTATTCCATTATATATGGTTATAATCTTATTGCCATTAATACCCATCTTAATCAAATCGTTTTTAAGGGCATTGGATACAGTAATGATTTTTGTGGAAATAGGTGAGGTGGCCAATGTCATATATTTAGCCACCATTGCCTCCAGCTTGCTATCGTAATCGTTCATTATAAAACTGTGAAATGTGGTTACAACAGGTTTATGTGCCAGAAATGCTGCGATGCGCGCCATCGTATTGGCTCTTACGCCATGGGTATGGACAATATCTATTTGATTTCTCTGTATATATTCCTTTATGGGTTTTATAGTGGAGAAATCAAATTTATGCTTCATTTCGACAACTGTTACATTAAAACCTCTTTTGACGGCTTCTTCATACATAGGTCCTCTGCATAAGCATATGAGGTGGGGCTCAAAAACAGATTTGTCGATGTATTCAAAGATAGTGAGAACGTGCATTTCTGCGCCACCCAGTTCGCCTCCACCTATAACGTGTAATACTTTAATTTTATCCATATATTTCACCTTGTTTTTAGCTATATTTTGGCAAATTGCTTTTTTGCTCCCATTAAGAACCAGAAAAACAATGAAAAAATTTGGACTTCAAACATATTATAGAACAAACCGGTAAAT
>JASBVU010000080.1 GCA_029960905.1 Thermoanaerobacterium sp. | reverse complement strand
CTGCGAACCATCTGCTGGTTGTTTCCTGTAGCTCTTAACGCAAATCCCGTCCGCGTCTGCAAAAAATAATTTGTCAAAAGCAATATAAAAATGACTATAAGTCCAAAAAATAGTATGTTCTTGTAACTTCCTGCAAAATCAAAGTAATCAAATATGGATTTATTGCTAAGCATAGGTATGTTTGATTTTCCCATTATACGCAAGTTTATCGAATAAAGAGCAGTCATTGTAAGTATTCCTGCTAATAACTCTGTAATTTTAAGTTTTGTATTCAAAAATCCTGTGATTAAGCCGGCTAATCCCCCAGCAATGATGGAAATAAAAATAGAAAAAACAGGGTTTGCACCGCTTGTTATGAGTTTTGCTGTGACGGCAGCTCCTAAAGTGAAGCTGCCCTCTACAGTCAAATCAGCAAAATTTATTATCTTAAAAGATATATAGACACCAAGTGCCATTATGCCGTAGACAAGTCCCTGCTCTAATGTAGAAATGGCAAAAGACATTGTATAAACCTCCAATTTATATCTATTTATTTGATGACCTCTTGTGCTTTCTTCATAATAGAATCTGGTATTTTAAAACCAATAGCATCTGCTTCTTTTTGGTTAATTATAAGCTGTAGATTTTTAGCAGTTTCCACTTTTATGTTAGCAGGCTTTTCACCTTTTAAAATCTTAATAGCCATCAAACCTGCCTGATAACCTAAGTCGCTGTAACTTATGCCAAGTGTTGCTAATGAACCTCCCTCAACCATTCCCTTTTCTGCAGCTATTACAGGTATTTTCGCTGAATTGGTAACCTTTATTATGGCTGCAACAGAAGAAGCAACTGTGTTATCTGTCGGAAGCCATATAGCATCCACTTTCCCAACTAAAGACTGTGCCGCCTGACTGACTTCGCTGCTATTTGATACAGTAGCCTCTTTTACGCTGAAACCTAATTTTGATGCATCGTCTTTCGCAATCTTTACCTGAACTGTGGAATTAACCTCACCTGCATTGTATATTATCCCTATCCTTTTAGCATCTGGAACTAAGTCCTTTATTAATTTTAACTGATCATTTATAGGCTCCATATCGGAAGTACCTGTCACATTACCACCCGGGTTATCCAATGATTTTACAAGCCCAGCAGCGACGGGATCTGTAACAGCAGTAAATACGATTGGAATAGTAGAAGTGGCTTTTTTAACTGCTTGTGTAGTAGGTGTCGCTATAGAAAAAATCAAATCGACATTTTTATCCACAAACTTTTTAGCTATTGTCTCAGCCGTCGACATGTCACCTTGAGCATTTTCCTTGATATAGGTGACATTCTTCCCTTCTTCGTAACCATTGTCTTTTAAAGCTTTTATAAAACCTTCTCTGGCGCTATCAAGCGCTGGATGCTCAACAATCTGAGTGATGCCGATTGTTATCATTTTTCCCGTGCTACCAGTGGATGTTGTCTTGCTTTGGCATCCAGATATGGCAAAAGATATTATAAAAAAAGCTGCCAAAACAAAGATAGACTTTTTCATAAAAACTCCTCCCCTTGCATGGCAACAACAAAAATCCTACCGTGCTACCATGCTAAAATTTCAAATACGCTTTTGATAAATTTTTCATTAATTAATAAAATAGTAAGATAAAAACATTTATTAGTCAATAAAAGTTTTTTGTAATATTTATTAGAAAATTTGAATATGACTTAAAATAATTAATCTTGATGTAAATATCATTAATAAAGTATAATTATAGTAAATTTATCGTCTGTTTTCTTTAATTTTCCTGCCGGTAGAGAAAAATTTTAATTTTATTAAAGAAAAATTTTAATTTTATTAAATTTAAAAAAATGGGAGGACATATCTATGAGAAATTCGTTAAAAAAAGCATCAATGCTTTTAGTCATCATAATGACGGCTTCACTTCTGTTTTCTGGCTGCAGCAAAAACACCAGCGCTACAAGCAGCGACAAAATAAACGTAGGAGCCCTTTTTGAATTGACAGGACAAGTAGCCTCATACGGAACTTCTGAGTATAATGCAGTAAAACTGTATATAGATGATGTCAACAAGAACGGCGGTGTTCTTGGCAAGCAGATTAATCTTATTAAAGCCGATAACAAATCTGCGACAGATGAATCAATAAATCAGGCAACAAAGCTTATCGTTGAAGACAACGTAGTGGCAATATTAGGACCTGCCACAACAGGCAACACAAAAGCAGCTTCTTCAATTGCATTAAGCAAAAACATACCTCTTATAACTCCATCCGGTACATCTTTTGATGTAACTGTTGATCCAAACACGAACAAAGTAAAAAGCGAAATATTCAGGGCATGTTACACAGACCCATATCAAGGCAAGGTAATGGGCGAATTTGCCGCAAAAGATCTAAATGCAAAAACCGCTGTCATATACATTGATGACAAAAGCGACTACAGCAAAGGCCTTGCCCAAAGCTTCAAAGAACAGTTTGAAAAACTTGGCGGCAAGGTAATAGACCAAGAAGCTTATGTGGCAGGTGATCAAGATTTTAAATCAACACTTACTAAGATAAAAGGATTAAATGCTGACGTCATATTCATACCCGGATATTATCAAGACACAGCAAAGATAACAAAACAGGCAAGAGAGATGGGCATAGATACACCTCTACTTGGTGGGGACGGTTGGGACTCACCTGATCTATTAAAGATTGCGGGAGCATCTGCATTAAACAATGTTTATTATAGCAACCACTTTATATCAACAGATCCTGATCCAACTGTTCAAGACTTTATAAAGAAGTACAAAGATGCTTACGGTACAGAACCTGACGCTTTTGCCGCTTTAGCATACGACTCGGCAGGCATGTTGGTACAAGCAATAAAAGACGCAAATTCAACTGACCCGGCAAAGATAACAGAAGCCTTGGCAAATCTCAAAGATTTCAAAGGTGTTACAGGCAATATTTCGATAGATGCACAACACAATCCTATAAAGCAGACAGTCATCATCGAATTGAAGGACGGTAAACAGACACTTAAGAAAAAAGTAAGTGCTGAATAATGAATAAAAATCATAAGATAACTTTAAAAAACACGGCAATGCGGTCACCTAGTGGCCGCTTATGTTCTTTTAATACATTTTAACTTGAGGTGATATTTATGAAGACATTTATTGAGCAGCTTATAAATGGTTTATCTTTAGGAAGTATATATGCATTAATAGCTCTTGGATATACTATGGTTTACGGAATAATGAAATTAATAAATTTTGCCCATGGTGATATATACATGGTAGGTGCATTTACAGGATTCTTCGCCTCCACTTACTTTCACCTTGGCTTTATACCATCTCTTTTATTGGCAATGTTAGTAAGCCTTATACTTGGTGTGACAATAGAGCGTGTGGCATACAGACCATTAAGGGATAAGTCAAAAATCTCAATATTGATTACAGCCATCGGTGTCTCCCTTTTGCTGGAAAACGGAGGTATAATCCTCTTATCACCACAGGTCAGGACATATCCTCAGATTTTCAAGCAGCACATGTACTCATTTTTCAATGGAATAATCACAATATCAAACCAGCAAATCGTCATATTTGTAGTTTCTATAATCATGATGGTGGGACTTCAGCTAATAATATACAAGACAAAAATAGGAAAAGCTATGAGAGCTGTCTCAACAGATCCTGATGCTGCAAGGCTTATGGGCGTAAATGTAGATAGGACTGTTTCTTTCACATTTGCCATAGGCTCTGCCCTTGCTGCTGTTGCTGGTGTCTTAGTTGGCATATACTACAATTCCATAGACCCACTGATGGGTATCATGCCAGGCTTAAAAGCATTCATCGCAGCAGTCTTAGGCGGAATAGGAATAATACCAGGTGCTATGGTAGGAGGCCTTTTGATGGGCGTCATAGAAGCACTTGTTTCAGGCTACGGTAGCTCTTTATACAGAGACGGCGTTTCATTTGCAATACTCATCATAATACTTTTAATCAAGCCCACAGGACTATTTGGCAAAAACATAAGAGAGAAAGTGTAGGTGATAAAGTTGAAGCAGATATTGAAAAATAGATTCTTGATTTTCTTAGGGCTGTTGGCTTTTTACGGTATAATACAAATCTTACTGTCGACAAATATATTGAACGATTATTACGAAATAAACATAGTTCTCATGGGCATAAATATAATACTTGCTGTAAGCCTCAACCTGATTAACGGCTTTACAGGACAATTTTCATTAGGTCACGCAGGTTTTATGTCAATCGGTGCATACACATCTGCCATCATAACGTACAAGTTAGGACTTCCGTTTCCATTGGCACTATTAGTAGGCGGCGTATCAGCAGGAATAGCTGGAATATTGATAGGAATACCATCATTGAGATTAAAAGGCGACTATCTTGCCATAACGACACTTGGATTCGGAGAAATAATAAGGGTAATCTTTTTAAACACCGAATACGTCGGTGGAGCAAGCGGCCTATCTGGAATACCAAAGTACACAAACTGGACGTGGGTATTCTGGATGGCAGTCATAACTGTCGTCTTAATAAGAAACTTCATAAACTCCAGCTATGGTAGATGCTGTATTGCAATTAGAGAAGACGAGACAGCAGCAGAATCAATGGGTATAAACACAACTTTCTACAAGACATTGGCATTTACAATAGGTGCATTCTTTGCAGGAATAGGCGGTGCACTTTACGCTCATAACTTTTACATCATACAGCCAGAGACATTCAACTTCATGAAGTCATTTGATATTTTGACTATGGTTGTCTTAGGAGGACTTGGAAGCATAACAGGATCAATACTATCAGCCATCTTCCTCACATTCGTATATGCAGTGCTGCAGGATTACGCTGCACTAAGAATGGTAATATACTCCCTCCTCTTAATCATCGTAATGCTGTTTAGACCAGAAGGATTGATGGGCACAAAAGAATTTTCCCTCAAAAAATTATTTAAGAAAGGGGAGAAAAGCAGTGAGTTTACTGTCAATTAAAGACGTTTCAATAGACTTCGGCGGCATAAAAGCCTTGATAGATGTCAATATAGAACTGGAAAAAGGCTCTCTTACAGGTCTTATAGGGCCTAATGGTGCAGGAAAATCAACAGTATTCAATATAATAACAGGAATATACAAACCAACATCAGGAAAAGTAATATTTGACGGAAAAACCATATCTCAAAAACCGTATAACAACACAAAGCTTGGCATAGCAAGGACATTTCAAAACATACGTCTATTTAAAAACTTAACTGTCCTTGACAATGTAAAAATAGCCCAGCACATTCACGTACAATACGGCCTATTCAGCTCCTTTCTGCAGTACAAGAAATACTTAGATGGAGAAAAATCTCAAGACAAACAAGCGATGGATCTCCTTAAAATTTTCAATCTCGATAAACACGCCTTAAACCTTGCTAAAAATCTGCCATACGGCGAGCAGAGAAGACTTGAAATAGCAAGAGCACTGGCAACAAAGCCAAAGCTATTACTTTTAGATGAGCCTGCAGCAGGAATGAATCCACAAGAGACAAAAGAGCTTACAGACACAATTAGATTCATAAGAGACAAATTTGACATAACGATACTCTTGATTGAACACGACATGTCGCTGGTGATGGATTTATGTGAAGACATATACGTCATGAACTACGGGAAAATAATCGCCCATGGCACACCAGATGAAATCAAGAAAAATCCAGAAGTAATAGCTGCATATCTTGGAGAAGAAGACATTGATGAAAAAGAAATTTTATCAATTGAAGGAGGTGCTTAAAACATGTTAGAGATAAAAAATCTCAATGTATCATACGGAGTGGTCAATGCCTTAAAAGGCATAGATCTTAAAGTAAATGACGGTGAGATCGTGACAATAATAGGTGCAAATGGCGCAGGTAAAAGCACTACTTTAATGACAATATCGGGTATATTGAAGCCAAAAAAAGGCTACATCAAATTCGACGAAGTAGACATAACGAAAAAACCTGCTCAAAATATAGTCGATATGGGCATCTGTCAAGTGCCAGAAGGAAGAAGGATATTTGCCAACATGACAGTAATGGAAAACCTTGAGATGGGAGCATATCTCAGGAAAGACAAAATGGTAAAAAGCGATATGGAAAAAGTGTTTCACCTATTTCCACGTCTAAAAGAAAGGCATAAACAGATTGCCGGTACATTAAGCGGTGGTGAACAGCAGATGCTGGCCATAGGAAGAGCATTGATGTCAAAGCCAAAAGTGCTTTTATTAGACGAACCATCGATGGGGCTTGCACCGATTGTAGTACAAGACATATTCAAGACAATAAAAAATATAAATGAAGACGGCACAACCATCCTTTTGGTAGAGCAAAACGTTAAAATGGCTCTATCTATTGCAGATAGAGCATACGTCCTTGAAACAGGCAATATCTCCCTTGAAGGTGCTGCATCTGTCTTAAAAGACGATGAAAGGGTTAAAAAGTCATACTTAGGAGGTTAAAAGAGGGTTCACAACGAACCCTCTTTTTAACAACAATTTATTATCTACATCCGATAAAAGTTTCCCCTCACAATCAATCTCCTAAATTCCTCTGCGGCAGCAGGTAATATCTTAAAGGTGATGGTGCTTTGTAGAAATATCCTAATAACAGCAAAAATCCACTTATAGCAAAAAAATATACCACCGAAATTCCTTCTCGTTGGAAAATTGAAATTCCATAGCCTAAAAGATAAAGACTTGATATAAATGCATTAAAAGCAGATGTCACTTGAGGCAATTTGCAATTATCGGTTAGTTTGATCAATAAATTTTCTGAAACCAATTGGCGTATTCCCATGCCTATTCCTAAAAAAGCAGATGCTAAATAAAACACGTATATCTCATTAAAAAATGCCATTGATAATAGAGAAATTGTTAGAAAAGCAGTTCCGATATTAACAAATTTTCCTTTCGATAATTTCGCTTCAAACTTGATGTACATCAATGATGCTAAAATAGAAAAAATAGACGAAATCGCTCTTGACCAGGCAAAAGTAGATTCCGATTTTAAAAGAATTTGTGTAACATAAAGTATCAAAAGAGGTATGGAAATACCATCAACAAGTGAGCGAATACCTTCAAGTATAACAAGCCATTTTAACTCTATATTATTCCATATAATATGAAAGCATTCAGTTGCTTGATGATAGAAATTCAGATTGCTTTCGCTTTCTGATAAATGTTTGTCCTCATGACTCTGAATCTTTAAAATTAAAAATGCACTCAATAAATAACTAACTGAATCTACTATTAAAAAAATAGTAGGTAAAATGCCTATTGAAATCAGCAATGCACCAAAAGCCGGTGCTAACATATTAATTAGATCATCTACTCCTAAAGAAATCCCAATTGTCTTCGTCAAAGTTAAATCATCTGTATTTGATTTAATTATGCTTGTTCTAAATGAACCGTATATTGAATTGAAACAGCCTAAGAAAAATATCAAACATAAAACGATATATGGTATTTTAATAAAATTTAATATTCCAACGACAATCAAAAATCTCATTAAATCACATAAAATCAAAATAGATTTATCAGACATCTTTTTACTTAAAGTATGAGGAATAATTGGTCCTATAAAAAGCCACGGCAATGTTTCAGCAATGAAGGCCAGTGACAATATAGTAGACGAATGGGTCTGATTGTATACAATTATTGGAAAAGCAAGACTGTGAAGTTGTGTCCCAAAATTAGAAATCCATTTTGCAAAAAGTAATAACCTGATATTTTTATTCATTTCTTTCTCCTTTAATATTTAGAATGTCTTCGGCAATTTTTGTTGCCTTATA
>JASBVU010000079.1 GCA_029960905.1 Thermoanaerobacterium sp. | reverse complement strand
ATTCGCTTTGCTTTCCATAAAACATCTTTTGTCAAGTCGTTTATAAATATCTCTTTTTCCATCTTTACTATGTTCAAGAGCTTATTTATAAACCACTTATCTATCTTAGATATTTCATTTATATAATTCACAGTGACACCGCGGCGAAGTGCCTCAGCTATATAAAATAGCCTCATGTCATTTGGCTTTTTAATGTTATCTATAATTTCTTCATCGCTTAACTTTTTTATGTTTTCATTTATAAGTCCATAGGCTTTTATCTCCAAAGACCTTACTGCTTTTAACAATGATGCCTCAAAACATCTGTCTATAGCCATCGTTTCACCCGTTGCCTTCATCTGAGTACCAATCTTTCTGTCTGTCTCATAGAATTTGTCAAATGGCCATCTTGGAATCTTGGTAACAACGTAGTCAAGTGACGGCTCAAACATAGCTGTAGTCTTTCCCGTGACAGGATTGGTTATCTCATCAAGTGTAAATCCAACAGCTATTTTGGCAGCTATCTTCGCTATAGGATAACCTGTAGCTTTTGATGCCAACGCACTTGAACGGCTAACCCTTGGGTTTACCTCTATAACGTAGTACTGATGGCTTTCAGGGTCCAGTGCAAACTGAACATTGCAGCCGCCTTCAATCTTCAATGCCTTTATGATTTTCAAACTGGCAGTCCTCAGCATTTGGTACTCGTAATCTGTCAATGTCTGTGACGGTGCTACGACGATGCTGTCACCCGTGTGAACGCCAACAGGATCAAAGTTTTCCATATTGCATATAGTTATGCAATTGTCGTTGCTGTCCCTCATCACCTCGTATTCTATCTCTTTGTAACCATACAAGGATTTCTCTATCAATACTTCATGTGCCATGCTTTTCTTCAAACCTAAATCAACTATAACTTTCAATTCATCTACATTGTTTGCTATGCCGCCACCAGTCCCACCTAATGTAAAGGCAGGCCTGACTATAAGTGGATATCCGCACTTTTCTGCAAATTTAACCGCATCATCGACATTGTCAACGGTCGTGCTTTCTGCTATAGGCTCTCCTATCTCTTCCATCTTCTTCTTAAACAATTCCCTATCTTCAGCCGTTTTTATTGATTCGATAGAAGTTCCTAAAACTTTTAGATTGTACTTATCGATTATTCCACTCTCTTTAAGTTTTACAACTACATTAAGCCCTGTCTGACCACCGATAGTACCTAAAATCCCGTCCGGTCTTTCTTTATCTATGATAGCCTCCAATACATCAACTTCTGGATTTTCTATATACACAACATCGGCGATTTCTGTATCTGTCATTATGGTAGCAGGATTGTTATTCACTAAGATAACTTTTAATCCTTCTTCTTTCAGTGATTTGCATGCTTGTGTGCCTGAATAGTCAAACTCTGCAGCTTGACCTATTACAATAGGCCCTGAGCCTATAACAAGCACTTTATTCACTCCTTCATATTTCGGCAAGATAAGACCTCCTTCTATAAACACAAGTTATATCCATAAACTTATCAAAAATGTACATTGAATCATGTGGGCCGGGACATGCCTCCGGATGATATTGAACAGAAAACACCGGCAAATATTTATGTTTTATTCCTTCGACTGTATTGTCATTTAAGTTTATATGAGTGACTACTATTTCATCGCTATTTATAGAGCTTTTTTCTACAGCATATCCATGGTTTTGCGATGTTACAAATGACTTTCCTATCATCAAATCTTTCACAGGCTGGTTTGAACCTCTGTGACCAAATTTCATCTTTATCGTGTTGCACCCCATAGCAAGTGCAATAATCTGATGCCCTAAGCAGATGCCTAAAACAGGTATCTTGCCTATAAAAAACTTTGCAAGCTCTATAGCGCAAGTTGCATCTTTCGGGTCCCCAGGACCATTTGAAAAGAATATCGCTTCAGGCTCAATCGCCATTACATCTTCTACGCAAACATCGTAAGGAAATACGTATATATCAAACCCTACGTTGTTTAACATGTTTAAAATATTCTTTTTGGTGCCAAGATCGATAAATGCCAATTTAGGTCCTTCGCCTTGTATGTGATATGCCTTTTTTGTCGACACTTCTTTAAGCAAATCTACTTTGATATCAGGCACTGGAGCATTGACATCGTCTGTTATGATGCCTCTCATTGTCCCATTTGATCTCAATTTTTTAGTCAATTCCCTCGTATCAACACCTACCAAAATCGGTATTCCATTGCTGTCAAGGTAGTTAAGCAATGAAGAGTCTGAGAGAAAATTGCTGGGACTATCACAGTATTCCCTTACGACATATCCTCTAATATGCGGTTTTTCCGATTGAAAGTCGTACTTATTGATGCCGTAATTCCCAATAAGCGGATATGTCATGACAACAATCTGCCCCGCATAAGATGGATCTGTGATGATTTCCTGATATCCAGTCATGCCTGTATTAAAAACAACTTCTCCAAAGCCTTGAAAATTCTCGCTTATAATATTGCCTTCAAAAACGCTACCATCTTCCAGCTTCAAGTACCCTTTCATCTTAAAACCCCATTTCATGTAATACATCGTCAAGAATTATCGTAGCAGTATCAAGTTCGTCAGTAGTAACGATAAGTGGAGGTACAAATCTTAAAACATTGTGATTTACACAGTTTATGAGAAGCCCCTTCTTCAAGGCATTTAACACTATCTCACCTGCATCATCCAAATCCACTTCGCACCCTATCATCAAACCCTTGCCTCTTACATCTTTTATGACTTTGTATCTATCTTTTAATGCATTAAGCTTTTCTTTAAAATACTCTCCTTTTTTTGCTACATCATCAAGAAAACCTTCTTTTGTAACCTCCTTCATGACTGCAATTCCAGCAGCACATGCAAGGGGATTTCCTCCAAATGTTGACGCATGATCCCCCGGTTTAAATACTGCCACATTTTCCTTTGCCACAATCGCACCTATTGGAACACCACCACCTAATGCCTTCGCCAATGTCATAATGTCCGGTTCTATTCCAATATACTGATATGCAAAAAGCTTTCCTGTCCGTCCAATGCCAGTTTGGACTTCATCGACAATCAAGAGAATGTCATTTTCATCACATATTTCCCTAATCTTTTTTAGATACTCAAGACTGCCTTCATGTATGCCGCCTTCTCCCTGTATTATTTCTATCATGATTGCGCATACATCATCATCTAAAGCATTGTAAATATCGTCAATGTCATTGTACTTTACATACTTAAACCCCTCCAGCAATGGTCCAAAACCTGCATGGTATTTCATCTGGCCTGTCGCTGTAAGAGCACCAAATGTCCTTCCGTGAAATGAATTTTTTGCACTGATGATTTTATACCTTTTTCCGCCATACTTAATCGATGCATATTTCCTAGCAAGCTTAATTGCTCCTTCATTGGCTTCTGCCCCACTGTTGGCGAAAAACACCTTATCGCCAAACGAGTTTTCCGCGATCATCTTGGCAAGTTCAATCTGGTTTTCATTCCAATAAAGATTTGAACAGTGTATCAATGTCTCTGCTTGGCTTTTGATGGCATCTACTATCGGTGGATAACAGTGTCCAAATGCGTTTACAGCAATGCCTGCTACAAAATCAAGGTACATGTTTCCATCTGTGTCCCAAACTTTTGTGCCACTGCCTTTTGATAATGTAATAGGATACCGTCCATAAGTATTCATCACATATTTTTTGTCATCAGAGATTGTCATCGTCAAAACACTCCTTTCCTATCATAGTTCCAATCCCTTCGTCAGTAAATATCTCTAAGAGAAGCGAATGTGTCAGTCTTCCATCGATTATGTGTGCTCTCTTAACCCCATTCTCTACCGCTTGTATACAGCATTTTAATTTAGGTATCATGCCACCTGTAATCTTTTCTGTTGTCATAAGTTCTTTAGCAGCATTCAAATCAATTCTCGATATAACGCTGCTTTTATCATTTACATCTGACAAGATGCCTTCCACATCTGTCAAAAGTATGAACTTTTCTGCTTTTAAAGCTTCCGCTATCTTACCTGCTGCTGTATCAGCATTTACATTGTATGCTTTGCCGTCTTTCCCCACAGCACATGGAGCTATAACTGGTATATATCCTTTATCAAGCATCATCTTTATCACATCTATGTTAACTTCTTCAATCTTTCCCACATAGCCTATATCTCCATTTGTTGTATCTTTTTCAGCTACAAGAAGTTTGCCATCCTTTCCGCTTATTCCTATCGCTTTGCCGCCTATTTCGTTTAACATGGAAACTATCTCTTTGTTTATCTTACCTGTAAGGACCATCTCAACTACTTCCATCGTCTTCTCATCCGTAACCCGCAGCCCATTAATAAATTTTGATTCAATATTGAGGCTTTCAAGCATCTTATTTATGTCAGGACCACCGCCATGTACGACAACTGGATTTAGTCCAACGTACTTTAACAAAACTATGTCCTGCATTACCATTTTCTTTATCTTACAATCTATCATTGCATTGCCGCCATACTTTATCACAACAGTAGCACCGGAAAACTTTTTAATATAGGGTAGGGCCTCTATCAATATTTCAGCTTTTGCGATTTCATCGCCGTATTTTTGCCTTTTTATCATGTTCTGTAGCTCCCGTTTATCTTCACATAATCGTAGCTTAAATCACAGCCCCACGCTAAAGCATCATATTTTCCGGTATTTAAATCTATAATAATCGAAATTTCTTTTTCACTTAATATTTCTTTCGCTTTGTCTTCACTAAATGGAACATAACCGCCATTTTCACAAACCTTAATGTGTCCTTTATTGCTTTTCAAATATATATCAACGGTATCTGGCGAAAAATTAGCTCCTGAATAACCTACAGCCGCAATGATTCTTCCCCAGTTAGCATCTTCACCAAATATAGCCGTCTTGACCAAATTTGAATTGACAACAGACTTGGAAGCAAGGATCGCATCATCTTCCGTAGGCGCGTTAACCACACTGACTTCCATGAATTTCGTAGCACCTTCACCATCTTTCGCTATTTGCTTCGCCAAATTTTTATTTACGTATAAAAGCGCGTTGTAAAAAATCTGGTACTCTTCTGTCCCTTCCTCTATTGTAGGATTGCCTGCCATACCATTCGCCAGCATTATGACAGTATCATTTGTGCTCATGTCTCCATCGACAGATATCATGTTGTAGGATCTCTTTACAGTTTCTTTCAATGCTTTATTTAAAGCGCTTTTCGATATATCTGCATCTGTCGTGATAAAAGACAGCATAGTGGCCATATTAGGAGAAATCATGCCAGACCCTTTTGCAATTCCTCCTATATAGACTTCATAGCCTTTTATATTAAACTTAACCGCAACTTCTTTTGAAAATGTATCTGTAGTAAGAATCGCTTCTGCAGCCGCTTTTCCACCATTCCTTGATAGTCCTTGAGAAGCCAACTTTATGCCTTTAGCTATCTTCTCCATCGGAAGCTCCACACCTATAACACCTGTCGAGCAGACAAGCACATCATCTTTATCTATATTTAGATGCTTAGCCGCCATAAAAGCCATAGAACAGGCATCTTCATATCCTTTTTGACCCGTACAGGCATTGGCATTGCCACTGTTTGCGACTATTGCTTGCGCTTCACCATTTTTTATTTTTTCCATGTCTAAAATTACTGGCGCCGCTTTTACCTTATTTGTAGTAAACGCTGCAGCAGCGTTGGCTTTTTTCTCAGAGTATATCATGGCAAAATCCTTTTTAGATTTTTTTATACCTGCAAATACGCCTGAGGCTAAAAAACCTTTGGGAGATGTGACATTTCCTTCAATTACCTCAAAATCCTCCATTATCTAATCCTCCTTAAGCTTATCTTTATGGGAAAACTGGAACCATCTTTAAGCCCTTATTCTCATCGATGCCAAACATTATATTCATGTTTTGAACAGCTTGCCCTGATGCACCTTTTACTAAATTGTCAATAGAAGACATGACTATCAATGTGTTAGAATGTTTATCAATTTCTAATCCAATATGGCAAAAATTTGAACCATATACGCTTTTTGTAGATGGATATTCGCCAATATCCAATACTTTCACAAAATATTCATCTTTATAAAACTCACTGTATATCTCATGTAGACTTTCTGTCGAAATGTCTTTCTTTAATTGACAGTACATAGTGCTTAATATTCCTCTTGTCATTGGCGTCAAATGTGGTGTAAAAACAACCTTTGTATCTTCGCGATTCAAAATTGAAAGCTCTTGCTCTATTTCAGGTATGTGTCTGTGCTTTGCTACGTTGTAAGGTTTTATGTTTTCATTGCACTCTGCGTACATATTGCCTTGCTTTGGACTGTGGCCTCCACCAGATACGCCAGATTTCGAATCAATTATTATATGATTTTCTATTATTCCACTTTTTAAAGCAGGTGCCAAGCCAAGAATGACAGATGTAGGATAGCATCCCGGATTTCCCACAACCATCGCTTTTTTAATCTCCTGCCTATGAATCTCTGGAAGTCCATATACTCTACTTACACTGCCGTAATCATCTTTATCTGCTCCATACCACTTCTTGTACATCTTAAAATCATCAAATCTAAAATCCGCACCAAGGTCAATGAGTTTCACTCCACTTTTGCATAATTTTTCAGCTATATTCATTGCATATCCAGACGGAAGTGCTGTAAATACAACATCACAGCTTTCGACAATGTCATCAATATTAAATTCATGAAGCTCAACATTGCAAAACCCCTTCAACGAAGGATACACATCTTCAAGTTTTTTGCCATTGAAGTTTTGAGACGATAAATATTTTATCTGGACATCTTCATGATTTGATAAAATTCGAATGAGTTCTACACCTGTATAGCCTGTAGCCCCTAATATACCAACCCTCACCATTGAGATCCCACCTTCAATATTTTATATATATTAATTTTAATTTATATTTATGCATTAAACATTAAAAAAATAATGCGAAATATGTATAAATAATATTTGATTTTTATATTTATTCACCGTTTTTATTATTATATCACCTTCTGAAATTTTTTCAAGTATTTTTCGTAAAAAAAATAGTTAAATTTTCATCCATTTATAGTAAAATATAAATATGAAAGCTAAAACTTTTCAGGAGGTTTAACTATGGGAAAGAAAATAATCGGAATTGTACTTATATTGTTTGGGCTCATATATCTTAATGACAACCTTGGCTTTTTATCGAGATATGGAATAACATTAGATATGTCTAATGTATGGCCTCTTTTCGTATTGATCCCTGGAATAATGATGGAGGTAAGCTACTTAAAGCAGAGAAAAAATCCTGAAATCTTAGTTCCCGGTGGTATACTGACATCAATGGGCATCATTTTTTACTTTGACATCTTTACAAACTGGATTTACTCTGAATACACATGGCCTCTATACATTCTATCTGTTGCAATAGGTCTTCTTCAGCTTTACATTGTAAACAGAGATTTTGTACTGATTGGCTTAGTCATGGTCATAACCGCTGCTGTAATATTAAGCTATGTATCAATTTTGTACAACCAATTCTCCATCATATGGCTAAACCCAGACTTGATAATCTCAATAATGATAATCTTATTGGGACTTGCTTTGGTCATAAGAAGCCGGAGAAAGCAATAGTGAAAAAGCCTATTTTTCACTTGCAGCAATATTATCAATAACCGCACCTTTCATATTCATTATTTGCCCTTTTTTATCAAGAGCACTTTCGATTTTAGCAGCGATATTTTCGTCATCTGAGTTAAATCCATTGCCAGTATCTTTTAAGTATTCTATGGATGGGACTGATAGCCTTACTATTTTCCAGCTT
>JASBVU010000078.1 GCA_029960905.1 Thermoanaerobacterium sp. | reverse complement strand
TTTTCCATTTTTCTGATCCTGGGCTTGTATTTAGAAATTCATGTACAATATAAACCATATCACTTTTCTTAGATTTTGACTTATAAACAATATCAAAACCCATTTCTGTTAATACATCTTCTGGCTTTCCGTACAACCTTAGGTAGTTGTAGTATGTTTTTTTATTTTTATTTAAATCGGACAAATCAACAACGTCCCCGTAAAAATATTTAAGCCATAGTTTTAAATTTTCATATGTCAGTTTTCCTTCCTGTACATCATTTATAATAATAAACTGTAAACCTGCAAATAAATCGAAGTTATCCTTTATATAATTACCAAGAGGCGGATTACTCTTCTTTACAACGCTTAGAGGAACTACACCGTTTTTTTCATATTGTTTTAACAATGGGATAAGGTGTTTAAATTTTGACATCACTCATCCTCTCCAGCACATCTTTTGAAAGATCTAATTTGGCATATTCATGTGCCAATTTCTGTATACCGACGGCGTGGTGGAGGGATAAAAATTCATCGACATCAAACCCTAACTGAATAATAGCTGATTCAAAATCATCAGCATCTACTTCTTTTCCGCGCAAAGCATCCAGTAATATATCTAAAACAGCAATGATAATTAGTGCTCTTACCTCAGTCTTCATAATCGTCTCCCCCTAGGATAGCAAGAATGAGTATACTTGCTTCAATAATAGCCTCGTGTGCTTTTATTTTACTGCCGAAAATAAATTCTGAAATAGTGAAAACATCTTTATTATCTATTTCTCCCCGCGCTGCAGCCGTCAATATGACAATCGCAACATCAATACCTTCTATTTGTCCTTTGTTGTATTTTTCTTTTAATTTTAGTATATTCAAATTTATTCCCTCCTGTTCTAGAACTAAGTATAATCTAGAACAGGAAGGCAGTCAATTCACACTTCGAATGCATACCCCTTTCCGATCGGGACGATCGTATACATATCTTTTACGATATCGATTATCTCGTATAGGTCATCGCTACCATACAGGTTTAGTCTAAAATTGTTCGTGTTAAATTCAACGTCACAAGGATCAGCATCAAGAAATTCGGCAAGTTGCTCGAAAAATTCATCTAACTCTTTAGAGTGTTTATCCATTTTTGTCACCTCAGTTTATCTTAATTAGGAAATAGTGTATTGTTTTAATTTCATATGTCGTGTGTTTTACCGACTCATAACCATTTGAGTGGTCATTTGTGAGGGGATCATACCAGCCGATTACACTAGCCGGTATGGAAAGTTTTTCAAACAAATCATTAACAGCATTGGCTATATTTTCTGGATGGTGGCTCGTCATAACTTCTAAACTGAAAATAACATCGGAAATACTTTCTAAATATTTATCGGTTAAATAGCTAGGCCTATCCATTTTAGTCACCCCAACTTAGTCTAATACCATATGAACCAACCCAACAATTCAGCCATCAATCTTTATATGGATCAAACTCATCAGCACCGGCCATACATACGCCTACAGGTTTTAACGTGAACAGGACGTCCATTGTTTCAGAATGAGCGTCTAAAACTTCTTGCAATTTTCTGTAGACAAAGGGGGATTCATCTGTACCACCGCCTCGCAATATTACACCAAAATCCTGGAGAGCTTCGTGCATTTGTGCTTCAGAAATTTTTCCGCCAGCTCTCGTTTTTGTTTTCCAGTTCATTTTTCCAGCCGCCTCCGTCCTGGACATGATACGTCCAGCACCATGGACAGTGCTAAAATATGCATCTCTGCTTTCTTGGGAATCTTTTCCCTTAACAATAACAGAAAAATCGCCCATGCTCCCGCCAATAAAACCTAGCTGGCCGGGTCTTAATGGAGTAGCACCCTTCCTAACCACAATAACTTTTTTGCCGTTATGCTCCTCTTCCCAAGCGAAATTGTGGTGGTTGTGTACTTCGAATGTTACTTCACCAGCCCCAAGAATTTCTAATACTTTATTAATAACATAGTCACGTCCAGCATAAGCATAACGCCCAGCGAGGTTCATCGCCTCCATGTACATTTGCCCTAGTTCAGTGTTTAAATCCAACAGCGAGGGTTCTTGGTCCATATGTTCGCCTCTTCCTTTCTCAGAAAAACCCCGTCCTTGAGAATGGTTCATAAATCCTGTTGCCGTTTTGTATCCGAACCCACGAGAACCAAAGTGATTCGCAATCCAAATGTAACCATCATCATCGACCAGAAGATCAACAAAGTGATTGCCAGAACCAATAGTGCCAAGCTGGTCTCTCGCCAGTGTTTTGAGCCTATCGTGTTCTTGCCTATCGATAGCTTTATACACGTCCCACGCGGGATCGTCGAACAGGTCATGATCGACCTTTTCGTTATTTTTTCTTCCTACTCCAAACGACAGTTGGGAGAAAATATCGTTCATAATTGTGGATAAGTTTTTCTCGATATCCTTGTAATTTACATTAGTACGAACTGCTTTATTTCCGCATGCTATATCATATCCTACCCCAGACGGGGATACTTGACCATCATAGACAACTACACCCCCAATAGGTTGACTATAACCTCTATGGTGGTCAGCCATTAGCAGTGTTTGTACAACATTCCCTACTCTAGAGCATGTCTCCATTTGTGAGACTGCATTTTCAACAGGGTTTCCCCAAACTCGTACTCCATTAATAGTTTGAAAAGCCATTTTAATCCTCCTTTGGTTATTGCGCGATAATCCAATTTTTTAATCCGTGGTGTTTAATTATTTCGACAACACCGTTATGAGGCAAAACAAAAATTCTTTCATATGCTTCTACGATATAATCTCTTTTTTCATACGGGATATCTTCATCTCCACCATAACCAGAAATGGTGACATGACCATTCCTGAGAACGATTTTCTCATCCAGCGATAAACCAATTAGCAATTGCTCACTTTTTGTCATTTTCTATTCCTCCTTCATTTTTATGAGAACCTTTCATTAGGTCCATTTTCATTATACAATACAAAATTAATCTTTGCAAGTGCAAATTTCTGCACTTGCGGTGGGAAGGGACTAAGAAACATTTTGCGAAACAAAAACAATATCAATATTTTTTCTTACGGGTGAAAAAGAAAAAATGTCTTTGAAAGGATCGCTGGTATCAATTTCTTTCTTGTCAAATATAATCTTATATCCTCCTTTCGAATACAAAATAGAAGCTATCCTTCCTTGAGTTCTTACGATTGCAAAAAGTTTATACATTATCAATCCCTCCCTATATTATAGGAACCTATCCTTAACTTCAAATTAATTATACCATACATAGCTGGCGCTTGCAAGTGTAACTTTTACAGTTGTGGTGGCGGGCGAGACAAAGAAATATTCTGTATAAAACCAATTATAATAGTAATCATACAATAGAGAAGAGTATATGTATTCCCAATTCAAATACATAGTGATATGCAATCATACAAAGATATATAAACATAGTCATATGTAAAGATACATACATAGTGATATGTAGATATATAAACATATAAACATAGTCATATGTAAAGATACATACATAGTGATATGTAGATATATAAACATATAAACATACAAATAAAGTTACATGCGCGCGCGTTCTCGACATCGATTACAAAAGAGTTGCACGTGTAACGTAATATTACCTATGCTTCCGTGCCGCGATGTATGGTTATAGTGCGCAATATCATGACATGGCTTGCGAGATGATGTCAGCCTTCTTGCGTGTAATTTTTTGCAACGTTTCAGTATGATATCACTATGATATCATGTTGATATCAGCATTCTTTTATGCTATTTATTGCACTATGCAGCCTGCATATGCCGGCTTCGCATAATTACTATTATGTGAAACTTTTTTTCTGAAAAAAGAAGAGCAGCAGCCTGCGTACATACGCCACTCCAGTTATGCCGTCCCTTTCTTCGCGTGAACTTATACAGTACACGTGTTGATCTTATTATGCATTTATTGCACATTGTCGGCAGTATTATGCAAGATTGGATGATTTATAACACTATTTATATATCCCCCCCCCAGTGCCTGAAAATTCTGAAAATCGCTCTGCCGCTGGGGTACCTTTCTGTGACCTACATGAAAATTTTTCAGTTTATGTTGCATTGAGGCAACATTCTATTTAATCTATGTGCCTTAACATCGTCCTGTATTAAGATGCGGTATCTATCTAATATTATTGTGCAATGCTTAATAATATTAGGTGCTGTTATACTGACAAGTATTATTTGAATAATTATACATATCATTTATGAGAAACTAGGTATTTTTGAATACAATACTCTTTATTTTCAATAATTATGCATGTTAATATTATGTTTTATTGATGCTTTTTATTTTAAACTACAGTATGGGTGATGATAATGAAAATTCTAAGTGGAGGTAAATGGGATCTTTTCCCAAGCAAGCGGCATCCGTTCATGGTTAGTGAGGCCTTTGATGCTCCTGGGGAGTTTGAAATTGTAATTGACAGGGACTGTGAGCTTGTAATTGTATATTTGAAGGGTTCTGTGTCTAGTTCTAATGAAATGAAATGGTCACTTAAGGTTAAAGAGTCTAATGGGGGTATATATACTCTTATTGAGGATGTTTATTATATGGAATTTGGGGAGGGGATACCTCTTCTTTCCCCCCGCCCCCTTCGGGTGGGGGATAAAGTTATTCTAGAAGTTGAAGGTGATGGTGAGGCCATAGTTGAATTAACCTTGTCACTTTTAGGATAATATGTTATTATATACTTAGGGGGTGATGCTATGGTTGTTTTAGCATGGATTTTAGGTATTGTATTTTTCATCATTTTCTCGATGATGCATTATTCAGTTTCGTCTTTTGGCTCTCTTGTTATCTTGGGCGTGGTGATTGGTGGCTATTTTCTCTTAATGCCTTATATTTCAGTAGAAATGGTTAAACAATACGAGCCACTGTTTGCCGCGTTTAATACTTCAGTTATTCTTGGGCTTGTATTCGGGAGGATGGCGGCGGCAGGAGAAAGGATGGAGAAGATTCAAAGGAAAGTAGATAAATGGTTGGATGAGTGACTTTATTATACCGCGCCGCCACCATATAGTGGCGGTGTTATTTGTTGCTATTAAGTACATAACCTATAACTATAATATAAGAAAGGGTGTTAGTATGTCAGAAAAACTAGATCTTAGTTTATGCACAACATGCAGGTTTATGACAAAATGCGATCGATATGATTTTTTTGAAATGAATACTAGTTTAATAGAAAGAGAGGCATTTAAACGTTGGGGTGTAGATTTAATCACATTATTCTCAGTTGAGGAATGTGATAGATACAAGCCTGATCCACTTATAGAGGATGGTGTATTAGATGAGTGACAAACCAGCTAGATTAACAAAATTATCTAAAATTGTTAAATATAAACTTGAAGAGGATACAGTTAATTTAAGGTATAGCGGTCTCAGTTATCAACAGATCGCTGATCAACTTAATGCCAGTGGTAAAGTACCGAAAGAAGATCCTATCGATAAATGGACTGTGATGAGATTTTTAGATAGATTTTCAGATGTACAGAAAGAAGTGATAAGGGAGAATAAACAGAGATTAGTAAAAGTTGTTAACAACAGTATCGACATTGCTCAAGAAGCATCTTCGATATTTTCAAAAACAAAACAACTATTAGAAGAAATGGAAGAAGATGCTAGAGAAAACGGTAAACTAGTAAACCCGTATCAGTTTAAAGCAGTTGCTTCAGAATTAAGAGAACTATTAAAATTTATGACAGATGTGCAAAAAGAGTTAATAGATTATAGTAATGTTCGTAAATTTATAGAGATAGTTATAAATGCGGTACGAGAAGAATGCCCTGAAAAACTTCCTGCAATCGTTGACAGGTTGAAAGCTGCAAAAACTTCTGGTCTTATTAGTGATATAGTTAACGAGGGGAATGAATAGGCAGATGGCTAAGTTTGATAGGCTATTTGACGAGTTTATTTCACTTGCCGAAAGCAACACTTCCTCTATTTGGAGAGAGGAACCAGTTGATCTTCTAACGTTCTTCTCTTCACCTATGTTTTTAAATGAAAGGCCATACCCAGGAAAGCAGACACAAATTTTAAAGGATGTTAATGATGTTATTTTATGTAAGTTTACAGGAGATAAAAAATACTGCAATAAGTTCGGTAACATTACAGAAATGGTCTTTCTTCTAGGTAAGGGTTCTGGAAAAGACTTTCTTGCATCTGCAATTATGACATATATGAGTTATTTACTATTAAACCTTAGAGACCCTCACGAGTATTTTGGGTTCGGCCAAGGCGAGCCAATTGACCTTGTTAATGTTGCAATTAATGCAAACCAAGCTAATAATGTCTATTTCACTAAACTAAAAGCAAGGCTTTTAAACAGTAAATGGTTTGTAAGGGTAAATAGACAACCAGAATCACCAAGAGAATTTCAACTGACTAAGAAACAGATACGGTTTTATAAAAATATAACAGCGCATTCAGCGCACTCTGAAGCGGAAAAATTTGAAGGATTTAACCCACTTATGGTTATTTTTGATGAAATTGGTGGGTTTGATTATAAAAAAGCTGAAGAACTGTACAGTATTTTTAGATCATCTGCTGTGTCTAGATATAATGATAAAATGTTATTAATGTTTATCTCTTACCCCCGCCACGAAGACGATTTCATGATGTTTAAGTATAATCAAGGGGAGAACAATCCTGAAATATATAGGATTAGAGCAGCTTCTTGGGAAGTGAATTTAGGTATAAAAAAAGAGTCGCTTGAAGCAGATTACAAGCAAGACCCTGAAGGGGCAAGACAAAAATATGAGTGTATTCCCCCTAAACAAACTGAGGCACTTATACAATACCCAGAACGTGTTGACCAGGTTGTTAAAATAGGAAAAACATCGCAAAACCCTGGCTTAATTATACAAGAGACAGTTTCAGTTAAAACATTGGCTACAGGTGAGGAAAAATATTTTGTAGGGTTAGAGATGTTTAATTTAAAACTTAATCCAGATTATGTATATTATATTGGTGGAGACGGCGGTGTAAAAACAGATAGTTATGTCATTTCTGTTATGCACGCAGAGCCGACAGCCATAGAAGTTGTTGAAAACGGGGAAACAATAATTCGATGGATAAACAAACCTGTCGAAGATTTGTTACTGCAATGGAAGCCAGATAAAAAAGAGCGGCTACCTGTTGATTTAATGAACGTAGCTGACATTTTAGATATAATAGTGCGGCAAGTGCATGTTAAAAAAGCTTTATTTGACAAATTCAACTCTGCTGAGGTTGTTCAGAGATTAATGAGTATGGGTGTAGAGGCGGAAGATAAAACATTTTCTAACCCGTTTCAGCTACAGATTTATCAGAATCTTAAGACATTAATATACTCTGGCCTTATCGAACTGTTAGATATTCCAGAAGCTAATGAGGAACTGAAGAAAATTAAGCTGGTAAACGGGAACAAGATAGACCACGATAAAAAAAATTCAAAAGATTTTTCTGACGCTAGAGCAATAGCGGCATGGCTTGTATCTACAGATGAGGCAGAAACATTCCAAAGCTTATCTATACCCATTATTGCTGGTGCTAGGATTAAAAAGTAAAATTTATTGAACTTTTTTACATTACCCCGCCCACACGGCGGGGTTTTTATATTACAAACATTATACTTATATGGTGTAAAGGTATAAATCTTATACTTCCATGGTCTAGATTTTAGACTTCCATGGTCTAAAAATTAGACCTCCAAGGTCTAGAAATTAGACCCGAAGTAATATAAATAAAACAAATAAATAAAACAAATAAAAGAAATAAATACTTGCGTTCGCTTCGCTCACGCACG
>JASBVU010000077.1 GCA_029960905.1 Thermoanaerobacterium sp. | reverse complement strand
TGCTTCAGTTTGCTGTCTATCTGGAGCTAAATGTAAATAGGTAAACAAGATCTGTCCTTCTTTAAAATAGTCGTACTCGGAAGGTTGCGGTTCTTTGACCTTCAATATCATATCAGATTCATTAAAAACGTCTTCAGCCGTGTTAATGATTTCAGCTCCAGCCTTTTTATATTCTTCATTTGTTATTCCGCTTATTAAACCAGCATTGTTTTCTATTAATACTCTATGGCCTTTACTGCAAAATGCATGCACACCAGCAGGTGTAATGGCAACTCTTCCTTCTTCTTCTTTTATTTCCTTTGGTACTCCGATTATCATTGTGATCGCTCCTTTGTAATATATTTATTAAAATCATTCTAATCCGACAGTTTTTTTAAACCGCCGGATTAGAAATATTTTTAGCCAGTATTCAAATCATCCTTAAATTGTTCACATTTCAATTGGTCTTTTTGTTATCCCTGACTGTATATCCGTATAGGTAAATTCCTAATAATACAAACATCAAAAGTGATATCCATGAAGCAAGTGCTCCACTATTTGTAAACCAATTTGCACCAAATCCTATATTTATTTTAAGTCCTGCAAATATAGCTATTACTAATCCCATCAAAGCATCTCCAGCGACTAACCCCGAAGAAATCAATATGCCTTTTTCAGTCTTTTCTTTGTACAGTTTTTCGTCATTCTTGTATTTTCTGTCAATTATCCATCTGATAATACCTCCAACCATTACTGCTGCACTTAACTCAAATGGCAAATAAAGTCCAAGTGCAAATGGCAGCACAGGAATATGCATCATTTCAATCATTATTCCCATAAATACTCCTGCTAAGATTAATATCCATGGAAGATGTCCTGTCATTATTCCTTTTACAACCATAGACATTATCGTAGCCTGCGGAGCAGCTACAGCCTGTGAACCAATTCCGTAAGAATTGTTAAGCATGATTAATACTAGTCCTGCAAAAATTGATGATGCAGCTATTCCTACGTATAGGTATGATTCTATTTTTTTAGGTGATCCACCTATAATGTAGCATGTCTTTAGAGACTGTGCATTACATCCCGCTGTCGCTGCTGCAATACACACGATACCTCCGATCGTAATTGCCAATATCATCCCACTGTCGCCAACGATGCCTGTTAACTTTAAAATAGATGTTACAACAAGCAATGTAGCTATTGTCATGCCTGATACAGGGTTGTTGGATTCACCTACAATTCCTGTCATTCTGGCTGAGACAACAGCAAAGAAGAACGAAAATAATATAGTCAAAAGACTTCCTATAAATGTCATCTTAAACATTGGCAGAAGCCATGTTAAGAGGAATAGGAAAATTGATCCGATAATCACTATATTTATCGATATATCGCTGTCAGTCCTTTTTTGTCCTTTTGCACTAGCTCCAAATCCGGATAATGAGTCTTTAAATGCTTTTATAAGCGTAGGAAATGTCTTGAATAAAGTAATAAATCCTCCTGCCAATACTCCACCAGCGCCTATATACCTTATATAATTGCCCCATATTTGAGAAGCTGACATATCTTTTATAAGTGTTGTGGCTGGATATATTGGGCTTGTAAGCCCATCTCCAAAAAATTTTATTAATGGTATAAGACCAAGCCATGCTAAGATACCGCCTGCCAGCATGTATGAAGAAATTTCTATTCCAACTATGAAGCCAACTCCTAACAATGATGCTAACACGTTTATTCCAACTTGAGTACCCTTAAACCAATTTAAATTCCAAGCAGGCTCTTCTGACCATATAGAAAAACCGCCTGATAGAAGTTTGTATATGCCACCTGTAAGCATACCAGACAAAACTGTCATAAATCCTGAACCGCCTTGATTGCTTGTTACAAGAACTTCGGAAGCTGCCATTCCTTCAGGGTATAGAAGTTTTCCGTGTTCTTCAACAGTTAAATACCTTCTTAGAGGTACAACAAATAATACGCCAAATAATCCACCAATTAAGACCGCAAATATTATTCTCTCAAGGGTAAATTCATTTTTAAAGCCCCAAATAGCTATAGCGGGAAGAGAAAACAACAATCCAGCAGCAACGCTTTCACCAGTTGCAGCTATCGCTGTAGCCATATTAGCTTCTAATATGCTGTTTCTTCTAAAAATCGTCTTTAGTATGCCTGTAGACAAGACTGCGGCTGGAATTGCAGCACTTATAGTCATTCCCGTTTTAAGACCTAAATAAGTATTAGCTGCCGCAAAAACAATCGCAAATATTACACCTATAACTAAACTTAAAAATGTAGATTCTGGAAGCACTTCTTCCGCTGGAACAAATGGCACATATTTATCGCCGCTTATCCCGCCATAAGCGCCATCTGACAGCTTTCTTCCGTGTTCAACTTTTACATTTGCCATATCCTTTCTCCTTTCGTACTAATTTTAAATAATTTGTTTAAGCTTTTTCTTTCTATAACCACCTCCCGTTTAAAATATTAATTGTAAGAATATTTTAATTAAAATTAAAATATTTTAATAAAAGAAAGATAAAAAAATTACTAGCACACAACCTGTTATTAAAGTTTTTACAAAGCATCTATCGTTTTCCACCTTATTATATTCGACGCACATTTCAAAAATCCTTCAAAAATGCAAAATATACTTCATGAATATTTTTACTGCATTTCTTTCATTCAAGATGTGATTTTTGTTTGTCGTTTAAATTCTCTATTAGCTCCGATCCTTTCTTTAATGCTTTTTCATTTATAGAAACAAGATGTTCTTTGCTGGGTCCTAAAACTTCGACAAGTGCTTTTAATACCGATTCAAACTTTGTAATATTTGTCGCTCTTACTAAAGCTCCCAAAATTACCATATTAGCAATTTTAAGATTTCCTAATTCATTGGCAATATCATTTGCTGCAATTTCGTAAATTTCTATATCCTTTCTTTCGGCTTTCTTTTCAATTAGCGATGTATTTATAAAAAGCTTTCCACCAGGCACAATATATTTTTCATACTTTTCTAAAGAAGGTCTATTCATTGCAACAACAACAGTTGCCTCGTTTATTATAGGGGAGCCTACTGGTTCATCAGATATCGTAACATGGCAGTTGGCTGTGCCACCCCTCATCTCAGGTCCATATGACGGCAGCCATGATACGTTTTTTCCATCCATCATTCCAGCGTATGACATTATGAGTCCCATTGACATGATTCCCTGTCCACCAAATCCTGCAAATATTATTTTTTCATCCATTTTGTTTGACCTCCTCCAAGGTGTTTTTGTATACACCTAAGGGATAGTATGGCTCCATCTTGTCTTTTATCCATTTTAATGCTTCGTTTGGTGACATGCCCCAGTTTGTTGGACAGCTTGACAATACTTCTATCATTGAAAAGCCTTTTTTGTTTATTTGTGCTGTGAATGCATTTTTGATTGCTTTTTTGGCGTTTAATACGTGTTTTACATCGTATACTGATACTCTTTCGATGTATGATGCTCCTTCTAATGTTGATAGCATTTCACACATTTTTATTGGGTATCCGTTGTTTTCTGGTTTTCTTCCGTACGGTGTTGTAAGGGTTTCTTGGCCTATTAATGATGTTGGTGCCATTTGGCCTCCTGTCATGCCGTATATGGCATTGTTTATGAATATTACTGTTATGTTTTCTCCTCTTGCTGCTGCGTGTACTGTTTCTGCTGTTCCTATTGCTGCTAGGTCTCCATCTCCTTGGTATGTGAATACTATTTTGTCTGGATGTACTCTTTTTATGCCTGTGGCTACTGCTGGTGCTCTTCCATGGGCTGCTTCTTGCATGTCACAGTTGAAGTATTCGTAGGCGAATACGGCGCATCCTACTGGCGCAACGCCTATTGCTTTGTCTAATACTCCTAATTCTTCCATTACTTCTGCTACAAGTCTGTGGACTATGCCATGTGTACAGCCTGGACAGTAGTGAAATGGCGTGTCGGTTAGTCCTTTTGTTTTTTGAAATACTACTGCCATTATTTTTTCCCCCTTATTTTCTTGATTTCTTCTAGTATTGCCATCGGTTCTGGTACCATTCCTCCTACTCTTCCGTAAAAATGGACTTCTTTTTGTCCGTTGACTGCTAGTTTTACGTCTTCTACCATCTGTCCCATGCTCATCTCTATTGTTAAATAGGCTTTTACGTGATCTCTTGTTTTTTTGAATGGTTCTTCTGGAAATGGCCAAAGTGATATTGGTCTTATTAAGCCTACTTTGATGTTTTCTCTTTTTGCTAGTTCGATTGCGTTTTTGGCGACTCTTGCTATTGTGCCATATGCTACTAGTATTATTTCTGCTTCTTCACAGTCTGTCATTTCATATCGTACTTCTTCTTTGGCGGCTTTTTGGTATTTTTTGAATATTTCTATGTTGTGTTTTTCTAGTACTTGTGGGTCTAATTCTAAGGAGTTTATTATGTTTCTTTTGCTTCTCGTTCCCATGCCTGTTGTGGCCCATGGTTTTTCTTCTATTTTGTTTTCTTCTTTTTTTAGGATATCAAAGTCTACTGGCTCCATCATTTGTCCTAACATGCCGTCTCCTAGTATCATTACAGGGTTTCTGTATTTGTCAGCTATGTGGAATGCTTGTTGTACTAATTCTGCCATTTCTTGTATTGTTGATGGGGCTAGGACTATAAGTTTGTAGTCTCCATGTCCTCCGCCTTTTGTGGCTTGAAAGTAGTCTGATTGGGATGGTTGTATTCCTCCTAATCCTGGTCCGCCTCTCATTATATTGGCTATTACGCATGGTACTTCTGCACCTGCTATATATGATATTCCTTCTTGCATCAGGCTTATACCAGGACTTGATGATGTGATAAGGACTCTTGCTCCTGCTCCTCCTGCTCCGTATACCATGTTTATTGCTGATACTTCGCTTTCTGCCTGTAAGAATACCCCTCCTACTTCTGGCATTCTTTTTGCCATATATGCTGTTACTTCGTTTTGTGGTGTTATTGGATAACCGAAATAATGCCTGCACCCGGCTTGTATTGCAGCTTCAGCCAGTGCTTCATTTCCTTTCATCAGTACTTTTGCCATTTCTATCCCCCCTTTTTATTTTATCACTGTTATGACTGTGTCTGGGCACATTATTGCGCAGAATCCACAGCTTATGCATTTTTCCATGTTTTCTTCTCTTATCATGGCTGGATGGTATCCTTTTATGTTTAATTTGTCTTTATCCATTTCTATTATGTGTTTTGGGCATGCTTCAACGCATAGTTCACAGCTTTTGCATAAGTTTTCGTTAAATATGACTTGCTTCAATCTCATCATCTCCATCATATTTTATATTATCTTATTCATACACTTTTGCTTCTTCTTCTCCACTTAAGACACGGTATGCTCCTTCAGCAAGTGCTTGCATCTCATCTTCTCCTGGATAAACATACACAGGAGCTATAAAATTAACTCTACTTGAAATGCGCTTTACAAAATCTTCATTGTATGCTATACCACCTGTAATTCCTATAGCATCAACTTTGCCGTTTAAAGCTACAGCCATTGCTCCAATCTCTTTTGCTGTTTTATACGCCATTGCATCAAGTATTAATTCCGCACTTTTATTGCCACTTTCTATCATATTGTATACTTCTTTTACATCGTTCGTTTTAAGATGTGCTACTAGGCCACCGCCACCTAATACCTTCTTTTTCATTTCTTCAAAAGTATATTTGCCGCTGTAACACAATCTTACAAGTTCTAACGTTGGAAGTCCTCCCGCCCTTTCAGGTGAAAATGGTCCTTCCCCATTTAAAGCATCATTTACATCTATTACCTGACCATGCTTATGAGCTCCAACCGAAATTCCTCCGCCTAAATGTGCGATTATAAGGTTGACATCTTCGTATTTCTTTTTTAATTCAGAAGATAAACGTCTTCCTATGGCTTTTTGATTCAAAGCGTGAAATATACTGGATTTCTGAATTTCAGGCATTCCAGTAATTCTAGCAACGTCATCCAGCTCATCAACGACAACTGGATCAACTATAAATGCAGGTATATCATGATTTTTAGCTAATTCGTATGCGATTATGCCTCCAAGATTTGATGCATGTTCCCCTCTTTTTGCTTCTTTTAAATCTAATATCATCTTTTCATTTACAATGTACGTGCCACTTTTTATCGGTTTTAATAGGCCGCCTCTTCCGACGACTGCATTTAATTTTGACAACGAAAAATTCTTTCTATTCAGCATTTCCAAAATACTATTCTTTCTAAAATCCAATTGATCATATATAGTTTTATATTGGCTAAACTCAGAAACGCTGTGTCGCAATGTTTCAGTAAATAAAAGATTTTTATCTTCAAACACTGAAATCTTTGTCGATGTAGAACCAGGATTTATTGCAAGGATTAGAAACAAAAGAATTCCCTCCATAAAATTTAAGATAATTCGGCAAGTTAGCCATCGAATTATTATAGTTATATAAATATTTAAGTCTAAAACCTAATATATAAAGGTTTATAAAAACTTACCGAATTCAATTAAAACTATAAAGCAGTTATTAAGAGATATTTAATAAATAGAGTTTATTTCCCTATAAAGTTATCTTTTACATCCTTTATAGTTTTAATTCTTTCTTCAGCCACCATATCAGCAGCAACGCAAGTTGGAATATTTTCTTCCTTTGATTTTTGTATGACTTTTTTTACATTGTCATATACCATAGAAACTTTTCTCATTGACCTTTCTTTATTATAGCCAGATGGATGTAATTCTTCGGCTACATTTATGACACCACCTGCATTGATAATAAAATCAGGCACATAAAGCATTCCTTTTTCTTGCAGGACTTCTCCATGTCTTTCTTCCTTCAATTGATTATTTGAAGACCCTGCAACAATTTTACATTTTAGATACGGTATTGTCTCATCATTTATTACTGCACCAAGTGCACATGGTGCAAATATATCGCAATTAACGCCATAGATATCATCAGGTTTTACATATTCAGCATTAAATTCATTAACAGCTCTTTTCACATTATCTTCAAAAATATCTGTAATTATTAATCTTGCTCCTGCTTCATGCAAATATTTTGCTAAATGATATCCTACATTTCCAACACCTTGAATAGCAACTGTTCTGCCACTCAATTCAGTTGTTCCAAATATTTCTTCACAAGCTGCTTGAATACCTCTAAAAACTCCATATGCTGTAAAAGGAGATGGATCACCACTTTTCTCAGCAAGTCCCGCCACATAATTTGTTTCCATACTTATATAATCCATGTCTTTCATATTTGTCCCAACATCTTCAGCGGTTATATACCTTCCATTAAGACCTTGTATAAATCTGCCTAAACTTCTAAATAGAGCCTCGCTCTTATCCTTTCGTGGATTTCCTATAATAACAGTCTTGGCACCACCGAGATTTAAACCCGCTGCAGCATTTTTATAGGTCATACCCCTTGCAAGTCTTAATGCATCATTTATTGCATCTTCTTCCGTATCATAAGTCCACATTCTACAGCCCCCTAGTGCAGGCCCAAGTGTTGTATCGTGTATTGCTATTACAGCCTTTAGACCAGATGTTTTATCATGACATAATACAACGTTTTCGTAGTCCAGTTCCTCCATTATATCAAATAATTTCATAAATCATCTCTCCTTTTTAATATATTTTTAGCAACTACCGTTGCCGAATATATCTGAATTTTAGATTCAAAATACATTAAGCATCTGCAACAATTGATGCAAGTAATATCGAATTAAATTTGGATTCACTAGAGTCAGACCGTGATGTTAAAATAATTGGTTTTTTTGCTCCCATTATTACTCCAGCAATTTTCTTATTTGCTATAAATGTTATTGATTTATAAAGTATA
>JASBVU010000076.1 GCA_029960905.1 Thermoanaerobacterium sp. | reverse complement strand
ATGTTAAAGTCATAAATGAAACGTTGAGAACATTTAAAGGCGTTGAACATAGGATTGAATTTGTAAGAAGCATAAACGGCGTCAGATATTACAATGACTCAAAAGGTACAAATCCAGATGCAGCAATAAAAGCTATTGAAGCGATGAAAGGCCCCATCATATTGATTGCTGGCGGATACGACAAAGGTGTAAGTTTTGATGAATTTACTGCTTCATTTAAAGGCCGTGTGAAGAAATTGATTTTACTTGGCGAGACAAAAGAATTAATTTATAAGTCTGCTATAAAAGAAGGGTATTCAGAAGATGATGTGATTTTTGCAGAAAATATAGATGATGCTGTTTATGCTGCTTATAATGCGGCTAAATCTGGCGATAATGTGCTTTTATCACCTGCCTGTGCAAGTTGGGATATGTTTAGAAATTATGAAGAGAGAGGCAGACTCTTTAAAGATGCAGTGAATTCTTTGATGGGGTAGGCTCAGTGAATCGTAAATATCCCGTTGATTACAATATACTTATATCTGTTTTGGTTCTTGTGTCTATAGGTGTTGTGATGGTATTTAGCGCAAGCTCTGCAAATGCATATTATCAGTACCACGATTCCTTCTATTTTTTGAAAAGACAGCTTTTGTGGGCGATAATCGGCTTCTTTGCCATGACGTTTATGATGAATTTTGATTATCATAAATTGAAGAAGTTATCAAATGCTTTACTGATAATATCCATAATTTTGTTAATAGTAGTATTGCTGCCGGGGATAGGGAGTACAAGGTACAACTCCACCAGATGGATTGAAATAGGCGGATTTACTCTGCAGCCGTCAGAAATAGCTAAATACGCCATAATACTGTTTTTTGCAAAGTATTTTGATAATAATCCTAATTATGCAAAGAGCTTTAGAAAGGGAGTTCTTCCGGTACTATTGATTGCTGGAATATTCTTTTTACTTATTATGAAACAGCCAAATTTCAGTACTGCTGGTACAATATTTATCATTTCCATAATAATTTTATTTGTGGCGGGTGCAAAATTATCTTTTATGGCGACGTTGTTTGGAGTTGGTGGTTCTGCGGCTATTATCGTTGTGACTACTATAAAGTACATAAGGCAAAGGGTATTTACTTTTTTAAATCCTTGGCAGGACATACAAGGACATGGCTATCAAATCGTGCAGTCTTTGTACGCTTTAGGGTCAGGGGGGCTTTTTGGAGTCGGTTTAGGCAGAAGCCGACAGAAGTTCATGTATCTGCCTATGCCGCAAAACGACTTTATTTTCTCAATAATTGGGGAAGAGCTTGGCCTTATTGGAACTGGTTCTATATTGCTACTGTTTCTGTATCTTATAATAAGAGGTCTTAGAGTTGCAGCAAAAGCTCCGGATGTATTTGGATGCCTTATTGCCACTGGTATTGTAGGAGTAATCGGCGTTCAAACTCTAATAAATGTTGCAGTTGTAACTTCATCAATGCCTGCTACTGGTGTATCTCTACCATTTATCAGTTATGGTGGAACATCGACAGTCTTTATGATGGCTGCAATGGGCATATTATTAAATATATCAAGGTACGCAAACATGGATAGGAGTTGATGAAATGAGGTACTTGTTGACAGGAGGAGGTACAGGTGGTCATATATATCCAGCAGTAGCAATTGCAAATGAAATTATGCGAAATGAAAGTGATGCAGAGATATTATTTGTTGGAACAGAAAATGGACTAGAAAAAGAATTGGTGCCGAAATCGGGCTATCCACTTAAAACAATAAGGGTAAAAGGATTTAAGCGCAAACTATCATTTGATACTATAAAGACTATTAAAATAGCTTTTGACGGCTTGATAGATGCAAAAAAAATAATAAATGATTATAGACCAGATATAGTAATTGGAACAGGCGGATATGTGTGTGGCCCTGTAGTCATGACAGCAGCCCTCATGAAGATACCGACGCTTATTCATGAGCAAAATGCTTATCCAGGACTTACTAATAGGATACTTTCAAGGTTTGTAGATATTGTGGCTGTTGCATTTGATGAATCAAAAAAGTATTTTCGAAACAAAGGCAATGTCTTTGTGACAGGCAATCCTGTTAGAATGGAGATTTTGAATGGCGATAGAAAAAAGTCTTTAAAAAAGTTTGGATTAGATGAGAAGAAAAAAGTAGTAGTATCTGTAGGAGGTAGTAGAGGAGCTGCCAAAATTAATGAATACATGGTTGAAATGATAAAAAAATCGAAAGAAGAATTTCAAGTTCTCATGATAACAGGAAAAAATCAGTATGACAGTGTAATAAAAATGATCAAAGATTACGATATAAAAGTAGGAGAAAATATCAAAATAATTCCATATTGTTATGAAATGGGTGATGTTTATTCAATTGCAGACATAATGGTATGTAGGTCAGGTGCCATAACCCTTGCAGAATTATTAGCTACATCTACTGCATCAATTTTGATACCTTCTCCAAATGTTACCCACAATCATCAAGAGTACAATGCAAGAGTTCTTGAAAAAAATGGTGCTGCGCTTATCATACTTGAAAAGGAACTTAATGGAGATGTTTTGTACGAAAAAATATTATCCATCATAAATGATTCAAACAAGCTTTTGATGATGAAATCAAATGCAAAAAAGCTATCAAAAGTAGATGCCGCTAATGAAATCTATAAGCTTGTTTGCAAGCTGAAATAAGCAATGTAACCTCCTGAAGCTAAAATGCATATTATGAATTGTACAGCTTAACAGGAGGTGATAGGATGGGATGAAATATGTTATTAAAGGAGGAAATAGATTAAAAGGTGAGATACGGATAAACGGCGCGAAAAATTCTGTATTGCCAATACTTGCTGCAACACTATTAAACAAAGGTGTAAGTATTTTACACTCTTGTCCAAGATTAAAAGATGTCAATTCAATGATAGAGATTTTAAGACATTTAGGCTGTACAGTAGAATTTGAGGGATCGGACATTATAGTAGATTCTAGTGGTATTATAGATTACCACATTCCAGACAGACTAATGAGAGCAATGAGATCATCCATTTTTTTGATGGGAGCGTTGGTGGCAAGAAATAATGTTGCCCAGATTAGCTTTCCAGGAGGGTGTGATATAGGGCATAGGCCTATTGACTTGCACATAAAAAGTTTAAAAAAGCTTGGCATATCAATAGATGAATCGTATGGATTTATCAATTGTGAAAGCAAGTCGATTTGCGGTAATGAAATACACCTTGATATACCCAGTGTCGGTGCAACAGAAAATATAATGCTGGCCGCATCTATGGCTGATGGTACTACAGTTATAGGGAATGCTGCAAAAGAGCCGGAAATAGAGGATCTACAAAATTTTCTAAATTCGATGGGTGCTAAAATTTCTGGTGCTGGTACAAACACTATTGTGATACAGGGTGTAAAAGAGCTGCATGATACGGAATACACCATAATACCTGACAGAATAGTTGCGGGGACTTATCTTATTGCATCTGCTATTACAAAGGGAGAAGTAGTTCTTAAAAATGTCATTAAAAGGCACATAGATTCTCTTTTGTCTAAACTAAACGAGTGTGGCTTTAAAATATCACATGGCAATGACTTTATTAGGCTTAATTCTTCCGGACGGGCAAAGGCAGTTGATATGATAATAACTCTTCCATATCCGGGGTTTCCAACTGATCTTCAGGCACAAATAGTTTCACTTTTGGCTACTGCGGATGGGACGTCCATAATTACTGAGACCATTTTTGATAATAGATTTAAATACACCGAGGAATTGGTGAGAATGGGTGCAGATATTAAAGTGGATGGGCGAATTGCGGTAGTGAAAGGCGTTGAGAAACTTACGGGGACAAATGTCATTGCAAAAGATTTAAGAGGTGGTGCAGCACTAGTCTTAGCTGGATTAGGCGCTGTTGGCACGACAATTGTAGAAGACATAGAACATATTGATAGAGGATATGAAGACTTTAGCGAAAATTTAAAAAATCTCGGTGCTGACATAGAAAGGACTATGTAAAACAGCCAATGCTGTTTTACATCATCTAAAATTTGTACAAGCATATGATAGAGGCGATGTATATGGTGGAAGAAAGGCAGTATAAAGCGAAAAAGAAGTTTAGCGTTTTTACCCTATTTTTACTTATTTTTGCAATCATACTTTATATTATTTTATTTAGAACTTCATTATTTGATGTAAAAAACATATACGTCTACGGGACAAAATCAGTAGATAAAAGTGATATTGTGAGATTATCAGGCATAGAAATAGGCAGCAATATTTTAAAGATCAATAAAGCAGACGTCATTAAATCCATTATGAGAAATCCATATATTAAAGACGTTTCTGTGAATATAATTTACCCGTCTAAAGTCGAGGTAAAAGTAGATGAGCGACTATTGGCGGCGCAAATAAACTATAAAGATAAATTTTTATATGTAGACACTGATAGTGTTGCAGTTCAGTTAGGTGATTACAACAATAAATTGCCAATATTAAAAGGAATAAATATTGAAAAATTTGAGATAGGAAGCAAAATCGACAATTTAAGTAATAATAAGGATATAGCAAAACTATTGCCGTTAATATATAATAAGAATATATACAATGCTATAATTGTTAATGGTTCAAAGATTACATTGGAGACGAAATCAGGAATAAATGTAGTCTTGGAGAACGTTGATGACATTAGTTATTCATTAAATTTTTCTGAAAAGATATTAAATGATTTAGAAAAAAAAGGCTATAACAGTGGAAATGTTCTTATAGTCAGCGATGGAAATCCAATTTATACGCCATAAGAAATGGAGGAAGTACAGTGAAAAAGAGCTTTTTTGTTTCTATTGCTTTTGTATGTGTCGTTCTTGGAATAATGATATCAACGCAATTTAGAAATGTGAAAAATAGCGATAGCTTGACTGTGCAAAGAGCCGAAGAACTTACAAGTAAATTAAATCAAGTTCAGAAAGAGAGAGATGAATTGAAAAAACAAATAAATGATTTAGAATCGAAAATATCCAATTACGAAAATTCCGCGGCGAAATCAAGCACAGTCACAAAATCGCTTAAAGATGATCTTGACAAGTATAAAGAATTAGCTGGACTTTCAGATGTTGAAGGTCCCGGTATCATAGTTACAATAAATGATGGCAATACACAACTTCAGCCTGGTAGTGATCAAAGTGCTTTTTTGGTTCACGATGAAGATCTGCTAAATATAGTTAATGAGCTGAGAGCAGCGGGGGCTGAAGCAATATCAATAAATGATCAAAGACTTGTTGCAACATCAGAAATACGGATGATAGGCAATACTATTGATATTAATTCAGTCAGGTTTACGCCTCCGTATGTGGTGAAAGCTATTGGGAATCCAGATACTTTGGAAGCTGCATTGCGCCTTAAGGGTGGAATTATCGATACATTATCAAACTGGGGGATTCAGGTTAGTATTAAGCGTTCTGATAAAATACTGGTAAAAAAATATGACGGTGTTTTAAGCTATAAATATGCAAAACCTTACGAAGGAGGAAATAATTGATGGCTCTAATTATAATTTTAAGTTTAGCTTTAGGACTTGCAATCGGATTTTTCTTGCCGATTAATTTACCTCCTGCATATACATCATACCTTTCCGTTGCTATACTGGCTGCACTAGATTCTGTTTTTGGAGGAATTCGTGCCAGCCTTGAAAATAAATTCAATAATGCTATTTTTATTTCAGGTTTTTTTGGAAATGCTATATTAGCTGCAGTTTTGGCATATATAGGTGATGTGTTAGGTGTGCCGATTTATCTAGCAGCAATATTTGCTTTTGGCAGCAGATTGTTTACAAATTTTGCTTATATTCGGAGATATATTTTGAATAATTTTTCCAAAAAACAATAAGCTCCGAGGGGAGGAGAATTAATTGAATGAAATCATAACAGGGATTGATATTGGGACATCAAAAGTATGCACTATAATTGGACAATGTGATAAAAGTGGAGAGCTGAGGATAATTGGCATTGGAATGTATCCGTGTAATGGCATGAGAAAAGGGGTTGTTGTTGATATAGAAACAACTGCTTTTTCCATTAAAAAATCTATCGAACAAGCCGAAAGAATGGCGAACCAAAAAGTTACATCGGTTTACATTAAAATTCCCGGTGGGCTTACCGAAATATACAGGAATAGAGGCCTTGTCGCCGTTACAAGGGATGATAAAGAGATAACAACACAAGATGTGGAAAGAGTTTTACAGGCTGCTAAGATAATGGCTTTACCATCTGACAAACAGATAATTGAGCTTATCCCCATTGAATACATAGTAGATGGTTATGGCGAAATTAAGGATCCTGTAGGTATGGCAGGAATAAGGTTGGAAGTTGACGCCGCTATTGTAACTGGTAGCTTGACAGCGGTTCAGAATATGGAAAAATGCGTTAAAAAAGCTGGTTATACCATGTCGGGAATCATCGTAGAACCATTAGCTACTGCAGAAGCTATAATGACTAAAGATGAGAGAGAACTAGGGGCAGCACTTATTGACATAGGTGCCGGAGTAACTGATATAGCAGTCTTCAAGTCTGGAAATTTAATATATACAGGTATGATACCTGTGGGTGGAAATCATATAACGAATGATTTGTCAATTGGGTTAAAGATTTCTTTCGAAGAAGCCGAAATTATAAAGAAGAAGTATGGTTCTGTGGTCAAGGTAGAGAACGATGAGACAGTAAAAATAGCAAATATAGCAAATCACAGTTCTCAAGATACCAAACTTAATGATATAATAGATATTATAGAAGCGAGAGTAAATGAAATTTTGACAATGGTGTACGATGAAATGAAGGGTTCTAACGTTTTAGACCAGATTTCAACAAATATTGTAATAACAGGAGGCGGAATATCTTTTATAAAAGGCAGTCTGGATTTAGCAGAGAGTATTTTGGGTAAAAATGTAAGGTTAGGTTTGCCAAATGCTATTGGAGTTTCTACGCCTGTCTATTCAACTGCAGTAGGAATCGTTAAATATGTTTTTGCGAATCGAAAGTATTTATATAAAAAACAAGGTGAGATTCCGAAAGAAAAAGACAAGAAGAAAAGTGGAGTATTGTCAAAAATAAAAGACTGGTTTAATGATTTTTGGATATGATATGAGGAGGGTCTTATATGATAGGTATTGAAACAGATATGGAGCAGTTTGCAAATATTAAAGTTATTGGCGTTGGCGGTGGCGGTGGAAATGCTGTAAACAGGATGATTGAAGCGGGGCTTAAGGGTGTGGAATTTATTGCAATTAATACGGACAAGCAAGCACTTTACATGTCAAAAGCCGAAACAAAGATACAGATAGGTGATAAGTTAACAAAAGGTCTCGGTGCAGGTGCAAATCCTGAAATTGGTAAAAAAGCAGCCGAAGAAACAAAGGATGAGATTGAAAAGATTATAAGCGGTGCTGACATGGTATTTATTACCGCAGGTATGGGCGGTGGAACAGGAACAGGTGCTGCTCCCGTAGTAGCTGAGATAACAAAAGAATTAGGTATTTTGACGGTTGGAGTTGTCACAAAGCCATTTACTTTTGAAGGCAAAAAAAGAATGACACATGCTGAAATGGGAATAAGCGAATTGAAAAAACACGTAGATGCACTTGTCACGATTCCCAATGACAGGTTATTGCAGGTGGCTGAGAAAAAGACATCGATGCTGGACGCGTTTAAAATTGCGGATGATGTCCTAAGACAAGGTGTTCAAGGTATTTCTGACCTAATTGCTGTCCCGGGTCTTGTCAATGTTGATTTTGCAGATGTTAAGACCATCATGATGGAAACAGGTCTTGCACACATGGGTATAGGAATAGCATCTGGTGAGAATAAAGCCACTGAAGCAGCAAAGCAAGCGGTTCAAAGTCCACTTTTAGAAACGTCGATAGAAGGTGCTAGGGGAATATTGCTAAAT
>JASBVU010000075.1 GCA_029960905.1 Thermoanaerobacterium sp. | reverse complement strand
TACCAATTCCCTCATTCTCTGAAGAATTGATGTTGTCTCATTTAATGCACCTTCTGCTGTCTGTAAAAGCGAAATACCGTCTTGTGCATTTCTTTGAGCTTGATCTAGACCAGCTATCTGTGCTTTCATCTTTTCAGATATTGCAAGGCCTGCTGCATCATCTGCTGCACTGTTGATCCTGTAGCCTGATGAAAGCTTTTGCAATGCTTTTTGTGTGTTTGTGTTGTTTGTCTCAAGTGCTCTCCATGCGTTTATAGCACTTATGTTTGTGTTGATTACCATATTTTCTTCCTCCTTGAATTTTTATTTGGCATCCATGCCATATCGACCATAAATTTTCACAGTTGGCCAACTGTTTGTCATTTGTTTTACACTATATATATCGATTTTTCTTTTTTTTACTTTAGTCTTTTTTTATAATTTTTTCTAACATTTTAAGCGATGGTCTATCTATATTTGCTGCTTTCTTATTTTCATCTTTTACTTCTAAAAGCTCTTTTCTTACGACCGATACATTCTTTGGAGCGGATATACCTATCTTTATATTTTCGCCATCAATGCTCACAATCTTTACTTCAATGTCATCCCCTATAATCAGAGACTGCCCTATTTTACGAGTTAATATCAGCATTTTTTAGCTCCTTAAGTATAGGATGCTTTATCATGTATTTATCATTATCCATGATTATCTGCATGCCTTTGTTGTTTTCTGCATTTATGATTATAGGGGCTTTCAGATTGGCAGTCATTTTTTCGATTTCTTTTGGTATTACAACGATGGCAAAAACGAGAATGTGATTTAAGTCCTTTATATCCAGTAATTTTACCGTCTCTTCGTCTAATTCAACTTCATAATCTTTTACTACGACTTTAGGATCAATTATCACAAATGCTATATCCGTATCATCGAGGGACTGCAGCCATTTAAAGGGGGTAAATTCTTCAGAGCTTAGAAGAATAAAGCTTTTGAGTCCCTCGAAGCCTGGTATGCCTTCCTCAAAGTGAAGCACATCTTCAGCATTATAGCTGACAAGGCCAAAATTTTTTGTCTTTATATCCATCATTGCTTCCTCTCTTTCAAATTCAAACTATTGCATCCACATTCTGTCCTATGTAGTCGATTTTTATAGATGGGTACTTAAGCATATATATATTTACATTTGCTCTTGTTGCTTCTATCTCAGGCTTTTTAGGTACTGCATTTATATATGCCTTACCATCCTGCCAATTTATGTTGAGATAACCTTCAAACCATATCTTAGGTCTTGACTTAGGCATAAGGTCTACATTAAAGTCTATGTTCTCAACACCTGCTTCCTGTGCCAGTTCTGGTATTACATTCTGATGGTTTTCTATGGATGATAATGCATCTCCATCCTCAGCAATCTTCGCTATTGCTTCCAGACCTATTTGGTAGCTTCTTTCTGCCTCGTCGTGTATAAGGTCAAATACGCTTTTAAGCCCAGACTCGTAAAAACACTGATATTGATCTATATGGACTTGTGGCAACTTCTGATCAATCTCTACTTTAGGCATTTCTTGATGTATATTGAGATCTGCATTCTGATTGTGTATATTAATTGCGGCAGGAGTAGTGTCAATGCCTATCCTGCCGAACGTTTGATGAATGGCTATATCCATATTACCATTCCTTTACCTCAGGAAATCTACCAATGATGGTTGGATAATCATGGCACCAGCCGCCAGGGATGCCCTATATACGTTGTCGTCCATCTTAAGGTTTGTTATAACCTGTGCTATGTCTGCATCTTGATTCTTGGAAAGCAATGCTGTAAAGTTATAGTTGTCATCACTTAATCTATTTGCAGTGAGATCTACCCTATTCGCTTTTGCACCTGCATCAGCTCTAATTGAAAGTATATTTTGAATTTGATTGTCTATGTCTCCTATTATATTGCTGACAGTCTGATTATCACCTGATTTCAATGCATTCGATAGATTATCCATAACATTAAGAAGCTGTGAAGTACCAGATGTCACATCAAACACTTTATCTCCTGTCACATTCACCTGAATTGTGTTGCCACCTGCACCTATTTCAAACTTTATAGCGCCATCATCACCAGCGTACCCATTGCTTGTATCGCTAAAGGGCTTTGTATCAGTCTTGTATCCGGCAAATATGTACCTTCCATTGTACTGTGTATTGCCTACTTGTATAATCTGCTGCTTTAGCTGGTCTACCTGCGCCGCTAAGTTTTGCATGTCACTTTGTGTGAGCGTACCATTAGATCCTTGTACTGCTAAGTCTCTGGCATTTTGCAGCATGTCTCCTATTTGACCTAATGCTGTATCAGTAAGACTAAGCCATGATTTTGCATCATCCGTATTCTTTGTGTATGCGTTATTTCTTGCAATTTCTGTCTTTATCCTTAAAATACTGGCCACTGCAACAGGATCATCTGATGGCTTGCTTACTTTCTCACCAGTGGACAGCATATTTTGATCTTTTTGAAGTCTTTCAAGATTTTTGTTGTAGTCATTCATAAAATCCATCACAAGCATATTATTCGTTACGCGCATTGTTTACACCCGCCTTTTACGTTACTCCCATTTTATTTATAAGCGTATCTAAAAGCTCATCCATAACAGTTATCATCCTTGCTGATGCTTCATAAGACTTCTGATATTTAAGCATATTTGTCATCTCCTCATCGAGAGAAACACCAGACACCGATTGTCTGTTATAATCCACTTGTTTCACCATAGTGCTTTGATTTGTCTGCATCTGATTTGCCTGCTGTGCATCAACACCGAGGTTGGAAATCAAAGAGCTTATAAAATCGTCCAACGTTCCATTATTCAATCCGCTGATTTTTGTATCTCTAAGTGCTATAAGATTTAAGACATTTGTATTATCTCCAGGCAATGAAGTTGGATCTGATGCTGCAGCGATCTTTTGAAGTCCATCATCTGCAAGTATATCTGATGAAACTTGAATGTTTTTAGCATATTCTGCAGTTGGGTTATACGTCGTATCTGTTATGTTGAAAAAATTGATGCCAGTGCTTCCATCAAGTCCATACCCTTTAGAATGCTGTGCATTAAAAACCGTCGCAAGGTTGTACGCAAATTGATTCAATTGGTCCTTATAGTATGGTATCCCTTTTACACCATTTGTGCCATCACCGTCTCTCATATCGAGAAGCCCTTTCAATATACCACCTGATGGATTCACAGGTGTTCCGGCAAGATCCCATTTTATTGTTCCAGTATTATCTATGCTCATTGTGTATGCATTATTTCCATCCACAAGGGCTTGTCCACTTATGTCTACCCTAAAATTTCCATTTGAATCTTCATAAGTATTTATGTTGACTATCTCTGAAAGCTTATCTACCAGCAAATTCCTTTGATCCCTCAAGTCATTGGCCGTCTGACCTGTAAGCTCAAATCTGTAGATCTCATTATTTAATTTCGATATTTGATCTGCATAGGAATTGATTTCCTGTACTCGGCTTTGAATCGTGCTATTTATTTGGTTTTTTTCATCATCAAGGTGTTGATAAATAGTATTAATGGTATCTGCTAAAGATATGCCATTTTCTCTAACTTCTGCTCTTACTTCAAGACTTTCAGGATTTTTTGACAAGTCTTGAAGTGAATTAAAGAAATTATCTAATACGGTCGTAATTCCCGTATCAGAAGGTTCGTTTAAGATGCCCTCTATAGCAGACAATGTATCTGACTTAGTCTCCCATTCACCGAGTGTGGTATTTTCTCTTCTGTACTGCTGATCTAAAAATTGGTCTCTTATCTGTCGATAGCCGTCAACGTTGACACCGCCTCCTATGGCTTTACCCCATTGGTCAGCCATGCCGTAAGTTGTAGGAGGTGCTATTGCAGACAGGCTTCACACTTGCCTCGTATATCCAGGCGTGTTTGCATTTGAAATGTTGTCCTGTCAAATTGGTGCTTGCTGGCTGAGGACCTGTTTTGCTATAAATCTTGAAAGTAGACACTGCTCATTCTTCACCATAGCTATAATTAGCTTAGCCTTCATCGATGATTCTATTTACCTGTTTTGCGATACCTTCACCGTATATACCATTGTCTTGTACTAAATTATTTGATATGACGCCAATCGAATAGTTCACGAATTCGATGGACTGTTTAAGAAGCGATTTATTTAAGTCATTTCTACTACTAAGTGCTTTCAAAAGATCATTAAACTCTTCCTGAACCATTTTTAATTTTTTAGCATCATCTTCAGGCAGTATGCTGCAAAGTCGGCTTATGGTCATTTGACTGTCGAAATTGTCATTTAAAAATTTTTCTCTTTCATCTTCTAAAATCATTAGCTTACCTATTATGCTGCCTTCTACTTTTGTCATGTTGTCCAGTTCCTGTATTTCTCCCTGCACTATGACATCAGTCTTTTTAGTAGCTATGTCGTATAGATCTTTGTACAAAAGCATTTCCCCATTCAAAACATCAATGAGCTCATCTATATTCGGATTTGGCATAACTATACCACCTTTAAACTTTTTTATCTAAAATAGCTCCTTTGATTATGGATTCAGCAATATCATTGGATTTTATATTATAATTGCCGCTATCAATTTTTGCTTTTATATCCTGCACCTTTTTCTCCCTTAATTTATCATATTCTGCAAAACTCTCGCTGATTTTAGAAGCATTGTCTGATATTTCGACTTTATCAACTTTGTTTGTCTTACTTGCATTTACAGCATTAGCATTTGCAGACTTATACAAATCGTAAATATTGTTAACATTAATATTATTGTATATTTTCATTCTATTCCCACCTTCCCAATATTATATCGGCTAAATTCAATTTCACTTAATATTTTCTTTTAGTGTCCTTTTTTTCATCTCTCAAATAAAGTTTTTCAAAACTTTCGTCTCTTTCATCAACATCTAATGCACTTTTTAAAGATCTTTCAAGTTCTCTTGAACATGATTCGCAGTATCTGCCTGACAATATCTTTTTGCCGCACCTTTCACAAGTCAATGAAATATTGGTATTTTTAGAACCCAATATAAGCCTACCTTCTTTTAAAAAGTCCAATATTCTTTTTACCTCCACATCTGTTGCTTTAGACACTTCTACAACTGTCGCTTGCGGATTTCTCTCAATGTAGTCTCTGATTTTTACAAAATCTTCTTCATCTTTATTAAAACATTCTGGGCATAAATCAAATCCAGTATAGTTATAAAGCCTTCCACATCTTTTACAATTTCTTATATTCATAGCACACCTCACACATTCCTTCATGTTGCGATTGTAGCTGCAAAAACATCTTTCGCACCGCTTTCTTTTAAAACTTTTGCACATTCGTCAAGGGTAGAACCTGTTGTTAAAACATCATCCACCAAAAGCACAACCTTGTCTTTAACAACATCGCCATAAACTACTTTAAAAGCACCATTTAAGTTTTTCATGCGCTCTTCCCTATTAAGCTCAGTCTGTGATTTAGTATTTCTGATGCGCCTTAAAGGCTTCGACATCATTATGTCAAATCTATAAGAAAGCTCTCTTGCCAAAAGCTCTGATTGGTTGTATCCACGTTGATCCAGCTTCGTCCTATGAAGTGGCACAGGTACTATCACATCAAACTCTATACCAGCTTCTTGAATACATCTATACATGTATTCTGCAAAAAATTCAGCTAAATTTCTTTCTTTGTAGTATTTGAATCTGGCAATCAATGATTTTATCGTTTCATCATACTCAAAAGGACTTACGCTGCGATTAAAAACATGGTTTATCTCCATGCAGTCAGGGCATCTATCGCCATCTCTAATAGGCTTTCCACACACAGAGCACCTATTTCCGATAATGAATGGCAATTTATTTTCACATTCAAAGCATATTTTGCCTTCTTTAATGGCTTTGCCGCAAAGCAAACAATTTGTCTTTGGTGGAAAAAGTAAATCAAGAAAAATCATAGTGCATCCTTCCGTCCAACTATTTAAATTTTATATCGGCACATTTTAAAATTTATTTAACTTTCGTGAAATTCCTCTCGTATATATAAAATCAGCTTTCTTCCATCATGAATTTAAGGACTTTCCTAAGTTTGAGCAAAAGCCCTGAATATCTCTTTGATATAAGATTGTTGTCAATCATGTTTTTTAAGTATTTTTCTTGACCAACAATTACCACAAGCTTTTTAGCCCTCGTGACAGCAGTGTACAGAAGATTTCTGGTAAGTAGCATAGGTGGTCCATAGCTCATAGGCATGATAACAGCAGGAAATTCACTTCCTTGGCTTTTATGAACAGTCACACAATAAGAAAGGCTTAGCTCATCTATATCTGCAAAGTCGTAAACAACCCGCTTGTCGTCATCAAATAAAACGGTAAGTTCCTGTGAATCATTGTCGATGGACTCTATGATGCCCATATCTCCATTAAAGACGCCTTCGCCTTTTTCATCCCTTTTTGTCCACTTCATCTTGTAATTGTTTTTTATCTGCATCACCTTGTCTCCTACTCTAAAAGTAAAATCTTTCATCTGCCTCTCATCCAACCCTTTCCTGGAAGGATTTAGACACCTTTGCAGTTCATTGTTCAGATTTATCATGCCTATCAAGCCTTTTCTCATGGGACTTAAAACCTGAATATCAGTAAAAGGGTTGAAGCCATACGCTTCAGGTAACCTTCTTTTACATAAGTCTAATATGGTATTTAAAATTTCATCCTGTGATGAAGCATTTATAAAGAAAAAGTCATTTTCTTTATCGTTTAACACAGGGTATTCGCCATTGTTTATCTTGTGGGCATTTACTACTATAAGACTTTCTTTTCCTTGTCTATATATTTTATTAAGCCTTATCACTTTTACTAAGCCGCTATCTATAATATCTCTCAGCACATTGCCTGCGCCAACAGACGGAAGCTGATCCACATCTCCAACAAGTATCAGCTTTGAGCTTAATGGAATAGCTTTAAGGAGGGCATTCATAAGCAATATATCTATCATAGAAGCTTCATCAATTATTATGACATCTTCCGTCAATGGGTTTTTGTCATCTTTGCCAAAGCCTCGTCCTTCTTCTTCTGTGTATGAGTATTCTAAAAGGCGGTGTATCGTTTTTGCTTCAAACCCTGTAGCTTCAGTCATCCTCTTTGCAGCTCTTCCTGTAGGCGCAGCTAATGCCACCGACTTTTTAAACTTCATAAAAAGCTTTATAATGAAATTTATTATGGTGGTCTTTCCCGTTCCAGGCCCACCTGTTATGACGAGAATCGAATTCTTTACAGATTCTAAAACTGCAACACGCTGATTGTCTGCAAGTCTAATCCCCATATCCGATTCTATCTTCGATATTTCATTTTCAATATCAATATCCTCTGGCTTTACATCTGTCAATGTCATGTTTAAAATCTTATCTGCAGTGTTGTTTTCTGCCACAAAATACGGTATGTAATACACGCCGTGAGATCCATCCTCAAATGTCTCAAACTTCACCTTTTCGCTTTGAACCAAAAGAACCAATGAATCATAAACTTCTTCTTCTGATACGTCAAGAAGTTTTGCTGTCTCTTTAAGCAAAAGTTCAAGTGGCACATACGTATGGCCATTTGATGCATACTGCATCAAAACGTATTTTGTCCCAGATGAAATCCTGTAACTGGAATGTTGGTCAACACCCATTGCGCGAGCTATCTTGTCAGCCGTCCGAAAGCCAATCCCGAAAATTTCATCCGATAATCTGTATGGATTTTGCTTTATAAGATTTATAGAATCATCGCCGTATTGCCTGTAAATCTTAATTGCGTTTGTGGTGGAAATACCATAACCTTGTAAAAAAACCATCACGTCCCTCAACGCTTTTTGCTTCTCATAAGATTCTGATATCATCTTTACTCTTTCTTCACCTATTCCAGGTATATCTAACAATTTTTCAGGATGAGATTCTATAATGTTTAGAGAATCGACGCCGAATTTTGAGACGATCTTTTTTGCCATGACAGGACCTATGCCTCTAATGAGTCCAGATGATAGAAACCGGAG
>JASBVU010000074.1 GCA_029960905.1 Thermoanaerobacterium sp. | reverse complement strand
TCATCCATCCTTTTTACTTGAAACGCTATGTGATGTACACCTTCCCCGTGTTTATCCAAAAACTCTCTCCAAGTGCTTATGTTTTCATCTGGCTCAATAAGCTCTATTTGAAGCTGACCCATATCAAAAAAAGCCAGCTTTGCACGGGCATCAGATGGTTTGCCGTTAAATTCAGCATGTGATTTCTCGTAACCATCCGTCCAATTCCACTTAGGCTTCTCAACTCCAAAAAAGTCTGCATAAGTCTTTAATGCTTTCTCAATGTCCTTCACTATTATGCCTATCTGTGTGACGATATTAGTGCCTAACAAATTTTTGTCCATAAAAATCCCCCTAATTAAAATTTTAAGTAAACTTACTGTAACTCATCTAATAAAATTATACACTCTCTATAATTTTTCCCAAAATAAAAAAGGAGAAAATCTCCTTTAAGTTTATCTTATCAATATCTCATCAACTTTATCTTTTAACATCTCTTTTATTTCATTCAGAAATTCAACATCACACTGTTTTTCGCCGCACAAATCTTTATCTAAGACACCGTCAGAATACTTGTAAGCTTGAAGCACATATCTTCTGCATCCAGAAATCAAATCAGCAATCGACGTAAAATCATCTAAGCCAAGTATTTTATCATTTACAGTCGTCCTGAATTCATAATCTATTCCAGAGTTTTTAATTAAATTAATGCTTTTTACGATTCTCTCTATATCTTCATTATTTTTTGCGAATAAACCGTATTTATTTTTAGGTGCCTTTATATCCATGGCAATGTAGTCCAAAAGATCATCATTTAAGAGTCTTTCTAAGACTTCAGGGCGAGAACCATTAGTGTCAAGCTTAACGCTAAATCCCAAATCCTTTATATCTTTAATAAAGTTATATAAGCCATCCCATAGTGTAGGCTCACCACCTGTGATACAGACGCCATCAATTAAATTTTTTCTTTTATTCAGATATTCCATAAACTCAGCTTCACTTCTAACAGTTTTTTTAAGCCTAATAAGCTGGCTATTGTGGCAGTATGGGCAAACAAAGTTACATCCACTTATAAATACTGTCGTGGCTATTTTGCCGGGATAATCCACCATAGATACAGGCAGATAATCATAAATCATATTACGAATTCCTTCCTGTCAGAAAACTCCTCTCTTTTGCCTTCATTCCAGTTTTGAAGTGGCCTGTAGTATCCTACAACCCTGCTGTATACCTCACATTCATTTCCACAATGTGGACAGTTAAAATGCTCTCCTGATATGTAACCGTGATTGTCACATATAGAAAATGTCGGCGTTATTGTGTAATAAGGAAGCCTATAATTATACGCTATCTTTTTCACCAATGCTTTGCATGTATTAGGATCGCTTATGTTTTCACCTAAAAAGCCATGAAATACTGTTCCACCTGTGTATTTAGTCTGAAGCTCGTCCTGCATATCAAGTGCAGCGAATATGTCTTCTGTAAAGTCGACAGGAAGCTGCGTAGAATTTGTGTAATACGGCACATCGCACCCTGCAGTGATGATGTCTTTATAAAGCTCTTTATCTTTCTTTGCTAATCTATATGATGCACCTTCTGCTGGTGATGCTTCCAAGTTATAAAGATAATTTGACTCTATCTGATAGTCTTCCAATCTATTTCTCATAAAATCCAAAACTTCTAATGCAAAATTTCTGCCTTTTTCACTTGTAATGCCACATCCCATGAAATTCAGAAGTGCCTCATTCATCCCTATTAAGCCGATGGTATTAAAGTGATTCTGCCAGTATGAGCCAAACCTCATCTTTATATCTCTCAAGTAAAATTTGGAATATGGATAAAGGCCCATTTCAGTCATATTCTCAAGCACTTTTCTCTTTATCTCAAGGCTCTTCCTTGCTACATCCATTTGCTTTCCTAATCTTTCAAAAAATTCTTCTTTTGAATTGGATAAGTACCCAATCCTAGGCATATTAATCGTTACAACACCTATCGATCCTGTAAGAGGATTTGCTCCAAAAAGTCCGCCTCCACGCTTTCTAAGCTCTCTATTATCAAGCCTTAACCGGCAACACATTGACCTTGCATCTTCTGGATTTAGATCGCTATTTACAAAGTTGCTAAAATACGGAAGACCGTATTTTGCAGTCATCTCCATTATTTTGTCGATCACAGGGCTTTCCCAGTCAAAGTCTTTCGTTATATTGTATGTAGGTATTGGAAATGTGAATATCCTTCCATTTGCGTCCCCTTCCATCATAACTTCGGCAAACGCCATATTAAGCATGTCCATTTCCTGCTGAAATTCTTTATATGATCTATTCATGGCGTTGCCGCCTATTATGACAGGTTCGTCAGCCAGTATATCTGGGACAACCAGATCCATTGTGATATTTGTAAATGGCGTCTGGAAACCTACTCTCGTAGGAACATTTATGTTAAATATAAATTCCTGCAGAGACTGTTTTACTTCTTTATATGAAAGCTTGTCATAATATATAAACGGTGCTAAATAAGTGTCAAAATTAGAAAATGCCTGTGCACCTGCAGCTTCTCCTTGAAGAGTATAGAAAAAGTTCACTATCTGGCCTAAAGCAGATCTAAAATGCTTAGGTGGTCTACTTTGCACCTTTCCCTCTACGCCAGTAAATCCAGATACGAGGAGGTCTTTCAAATCCCATCCGCAGCAGTACACAGATAATAGGCTTAAGTCATGGATGTGCAAATCACCATTTACATGGGCGTCCCTTACCTCTTTTGGATATATCTTGTTCAACCAGTAATTAGCCGTTATTGTACTTGCTATGTGATTATTTAAGCCTTGGAGAGAGTAACTCATGTTGCTGTTTTCATTTACTCTCCAGTCTAACTTGCCTATGTACTCGTCCACCATTTTCTCAATGTCCATAAACATGTTTTTAAATTCTCTTATGTCTTGATGTTGTTTCCTGTATAATATATACGCTTTTGCTGCCTTTGCGAATCCATATCTTATCAAAAATTGCTCTACAATGTCTTGAATCTCCTCTACATTTGCACATCCTTCAAAATTTTCTTCTATGTACTCTGTAACTTCATCAGCTATCTTTAAGGCATCACTGTATTTTCCTTCATCGACTGCTTCAAACGCCTTGTATACAGCATTTGCAATCTTTGCTTTGTTAAATTCTTCTTCTTTGCCATTTCTCTTAATTACTTTCATCTGTTTATCCAATTTCAAAACCTCCATCACTTTATCATCTGTAAAAATGATCCACTAAAATCCCACTTAAAAGTTAATCAAATAAGCAAACATATCTGAAATTTTTTAATATTACTTCTATATATTGTGTGTATAAATATCACAACATCCAATATATAGTATATCATTGATGCACCATTCAGTCAATAAAAATTTTAATATTACCCAAGACAATTTAAAAAGGTGGAGCATTAAACTCCACCTTAGTATGAACCTATTTTATCTAAACAAAGATGCGAACACAAGTGTTATAGTGCTTATAAGCTTTATCAAAACGTGTAATGACGGACCTGCCGTATCTTTAAATGGATCACCGACTGTATCGCCTACAACACTTGCTTTATGTGCATCAGACTTTTTACCGCCATAGTTTCCTAATTCAATGAATTTTTTAGCATTGTCCCATGCACCACCACCATTATTCAGGAACAAAGCCATTATTACACCAGATATTGTGCCAACCATCAAAAATGCTGCTGCAGATTCCTTGCCAAGCAAAATTCCCACTAAGATAGGCGCAACAACGACTATAAGGCCAGGGATAACCATTTCTTTCAATGCACCTTTTGTAACTATATCCACTGTTTTTGCGTAGTCTGGCTTTGATGTGCCTTCCATTATGCCTGGATTCTCTTTAAATTGCCTTCTTACCTCCAGTATGACGTACTGGGCTGCTTTGCCAACAGCTCTTATAGCTGTAGAGCTGAAGAGAAATACTATCATAGCTCCTATAAATGCTCCTATAAAAACCTCAGGTTTACCTATATCTACAGCAAACCAAGAATCGATAGGTTTACCGAGTATCTTCTTTACTTCATCAAGGTATGCAGAGAAAAGCAAGAAAGTAGCTAAAGCTGCAGATCCTACTGCATATCCTTTTGTCAAAGCTTTTGTCGTATTTCCACATGCATCAAGTCTATCTGTCACAAGTCTTACTGACTCAGGAGCTTCAGACATTTCAGTAATTCCGCCAGCATTGTCAGTGATAGGGCCAAATGTATCCATTGCTAATATATAAGCAGTTGTAGATAGCATTCCCATTGTCGCTATAGCAGTACCATAGAAGCCTGCTGTTGCTATATTTGGAAGTGCTAATTCACCAAGCCTGTATGCTATGATTATTGCTGCAGATATAAACAAGACTGGAAGTGCTGGTGACTCCATACCTACAGATATACCTGTGATTATATTTGTAGCTGCGCCTGTCGTTGAAGCTTTTGCAATCTCCTGAACTGGTCTTGTGCTCATAGATGTGTAGTAGTTTGTCAAAAATACAAATACGTAACTTAACAGTATTCCTGCAACTGCTGCACCATATAGAAGCAAATAATTTACACTATTTCCATTTGAAAGATGACCTGATAGCATAATTTTAACAGCAAAGAAAAGCACTATTATATTGATGATAGTCGTAACAAAATATCCTTTATTTAAAGCAATCATAGGATCTTTTGATTCATCTTTTGTGTTTACGAATACAATGCCGATAATTGAAGCGATTATTCCTATTGCACGTGCTACAAGTGGGAACAATATGCCCTTTAATCCAAAGACAGGATACAAGCCTACACCCAAAATCATAGCGCCTATATTTTCAGCGGCTGTTGATTCAAACAGGTCGGCTCCCCTTCCAGCACAGTCTCCGACGTTATCGCCAACCAGATCAGCGATTACTGCAGGATTTCTTGGATCATCCTCTGGAATGCCTGCTTCTACCTTGCCGACTAGGTCAGCCCCTACGTCAGCAGCTTTTGTGTATATACCACCGCCTAACTGTGCAAACAGCGCAACGAATGAAGCGCCAAACCCAAAGCCTACTATCAATGATGGAGCATTTTTAACCAATTCCTGTTGCCCTGATGCTCCACCGTAGGCGAAGAACAAAGTCGCTACGCCAAAAAGGGATAATGCAGTCACTGCAAGGCCTGTCACAGCCCCGCCTCTTAAAGCGATTTGTAAAGCTTTGTTAAGTCCTTTTCTAGCACCACTTGCTGCTCTTACATTTGAATTAACTGCCATGTACATGCCTATGTAACCGGATATAGCTGAGCACAAAGCTCCAGATATAAATGCCAATCCAACATGCCATGCATAGCTTATGGCAGAGCCAACACCTTCTGCTTGATGTCCGTAATAATTGGCAATTATTATTATGACAGCAACTATCAGCGCAAGGACTGTTATCGTTTTATACTGCCTGTTTAGAAAAGCCATTGCACCTTCCTTGATGGAGTCTGAAATCTGCTGCATCTTCTCGTCACCTTTGTCTTGGCTGAAAATAAACCTAATAAAACCAATGATGGCAAGAGCTGCAATAATGACAACTCCATAGATAATTAATAGGTAGGAATTCAATTAGACCATCTCCTTTAATAATTTAATTAATATGTTTATTAAAGTATTATTTCTACATGCGACAAAAAATTCCTTCATGTTTTTAAAAATATTTTATATTTTTTATTGACCAGTCAGTATCAATCATGACCACCCGCAAAAAAGTGGTTAGAACCTCAAATTATTTTTTCGTATAAAAAGAGACTGATGCACTATGACATATTCAGTCAATTGTGCAAAAGCCTCTTTTTATCTTACATCAAAAATATTTTTTAATGCTTCCTTGCTTTCCTCGCTTACAACGCTTAAAACCTCATCACCCGGTAATATGTATGTACTACCGTTTGGAAGCAAAACTTTGTTGTTTCTTATTACCGACATAATAACGCAGTTTTTTGGCAGCATTAAATCTTTGATCATTTTATTTGCGGCATTGGAATCTCTTTCAATGATACTCCTTACGATAGAAATTTTTCCTTCTGAAAGGTTGATTATAGTCGTAAGCCCGCTTATTTCAGCTTCTTCTTCTATTAATCTTGCTATTATCCTGGCGCTGCTGACAGCCGCATCAACGCCCATATCTTTAGTGAAAAGCCAGTCGTTTTTAGGATTGTTTATCCTAGATACTACTCTCGATACGCCAAACTCATATTTTGCAAGCTGGCAAATTATAAGATTGTCTTCATCATGACCTGTCGCTGCAACGACAATATCTGTCCCTATTATTCCAGCTTTTTTTAAAACATCCGAATTGCAGCCATCCCCAACCACTATGTCACACTTTAATTCTTTCCTTAGTTTATCAATCTTTGATTCATCTTTTTCAACAACGACAACTTTTTCTTGCCTTTCATCCATCAATTGAGCAAGATATAAACCCAATCGACCAGCCCCAACAATCATTATTGACATGATTATAACCTGCAATTTGGAAACATATTTATTGTTCCCGTCAGGTTTTTCACCTCCTCCTTTATATTTACATAAACATCTGTTTCATCTTTGTCTTCCCAAAAGCTGTCACGGCTATAAATATCTTGTCTCCTTTTTTCATAACCGTACTTTGTATAGGAATCATAGCGATACCATCCCTTACTATGCTGACTACATTCACTTCTGACGGAATTACTAAATCTTTTACGTGGCGTCCATCCAAATAAGCTGAAGCTTCCGTCTCTACTATTTCCACTTCACCACTGCCAAATGATGAAACTCTGAAAAGGTCAGGGTGACAAATCAGATCCTTCATTTTGTTTGCGCCCCATAATGTGGGGGAGACAGTATTTATGCCCATTTTTCTGTATATTTCTGCTCTTATGGGATCATATATTCTAGCCACGATAGTAGGAACATTGAATTTCTTTTTTGCAATCAAATCCGTGACAATATTCGTATTATCGCCATTCGTAGTTGATGCAACGGCATCTGCATGTTCAATACCCGCTTTTATTAAAGTAGTCTTGTCAAAAGCGACTCCTTCAATGAACTTTCCTTTAAAAGAAGGCTTTAATCTTTTAAAAGCATTTACATCTTTATCTATGACCACAACATTATAACCATCTGAATCTAGCATCTGAGCCAACTCAGCTCCAAGCCTGCCGCATCCAGCAACAATTATATTCATAAATCAGGCTCAAACAGAGTCTTTCACCTCCTTCTGATTAGACGCAATTTTCCTGCGAAGTATATACTTCCTTATCTCTTCAGCACCTATGAGTATCGGCATAAACGCTACGTAAAATAGCCAATGCTTAAATGAAACTGGATATGTGTCAAATATCCTTTGCAAAAACGGAACATATATAAGCAATGCTGTCAAAACCAGCTCAAAGACCACACCAATGTTTAGCAATCTATTTTTTAAGAAGCTTACGCTGAACATTGAAGCGACCTCTGTACGGCACGCAAATACATTTGCTACCTGCATAATGACTATTCCCAAGAAACTCATTGTAGCAGCCTTTCTTGCCAATGGGTCAGACAAAGGAAGCGTCATTCCCCAGTGCCATCCGCCGCTGTACAGAACCCAGAAATATCCAGACAAAACAGCTATTGAGCTTATTATGCCTAATAATACATAGCCTCTTAAAAATAGCGACAAATTCAGAAGCTTTTCTTTAGGCGATCTAGGTGGTCTGTCCATCACACCCGGTTCAGGCGGCTCAACGCCAAGAGCTAACGCAGGTAGCGTCTCAGTACCTAAATCTATAGCTAATATCTGCATTACCGTTATATGTACAGGAATATTAAACAGTGAAAACAAGATATATGGTATGGCTTCTGGTGTCAAGTGGGCGAAGATGTACGTTATAAACTTCCTGACGTTGTCGTAAACTGCCCTGCCTTCTTCGATGGCATTTACAATGCTGGCAAAATTATCATCTGTCAAAACCATCGTAGCAACTGCTCTTGCCACATCTGTTCCTGATTTTCCCATCGCAATGCCTATATCA
>JASBVU010000073.1 GCA_029960905.1 Thermoanaerobacterium sp. | reverse complement strand
GCCCTTGTTATGCCTACATAGCACAGCCTTCTCTCTTCCTCCAGCTCATGTTCATCTACAAAAGACATAGAATTGGGAAATATTCCTTCTTCCATACCTGCTATAAACACAACGGGAAATTCAAGACTCTTAGCTGAGTGTAGCGTCATTAAAACTACGCTCTCTCCGATTTCACCTGCTGTATCGATATCAGATACTAATGTTATGCCTGACAAAAATGCTTCTAAAGATTTGTCCTCAGAGTTCTCCATGAATTCTCTTGCTGCACCGATAAACTCATTTATATTTTCTATTCTTCCCTCAGATTCTTCAGTATCGTCTGCTTTAAGTTCTTCAATGTATCCAGTCTTATCCAGTATATAATCAATAACTTCAGTTACAGTCATAAAGTCAAGCTGGTTTATCAAATCGTCAATTAACAATTTAAAGCTATCAAGTGCCTTTCTCGTTCTCCCATTAACCTCAACATGAGGAATCGCAAAGTACATGCCTGTGTCATGTTCTACAGCGTATTTTTCTAAAATTGCTACCGTTGACTCGCCAATGCCTCTTTTAGGCACATTTATTATCCTTTTTAGTGACACGTCATCGTACGGATTTACAAGTATTCTTAAATATGCAATAATATCCTTTATCTCTTTTCGATCGTAAAACCTCAATGCACCAACCAATTTGTATGGTATGTCATTTGCCATACAAGCTTCCTCAAATATACGGGACTGAGCATTCGTCCTGTATAAAATCGCAATATCTGAATATTTCCTTCCTTCAGAAATCAAATTTTTTATCGTATTTATGATGAAATTAGCCTCATCTCTCTCATTTTGTGCTTCACATACGACAATCTTTTCTCCATTTTTATTATCAGTCCACAATTTTTTTCTCTTTCTTTTAACATTGTTGTCAATGACGCTGTTAGCCGCATCAAGTATTACCTGTGTGGAGCGGTAATTTTGTTCAAGCTTTATTACTTTTGCCTCTGGATAATCTTTCTCAAAGTCTAAAATATTTTTTATATCGGCACCTCTCCATCCATATATGCTTTGGTCATCGTCACCTACGACACAAAGATTTCTGTACTTTTTAGCCAATAGATTTACAAATTCATACTGTGGCCTGTTTGTATCTTGATACTCATCTATCATTATATACCTGAATTTATCTTGATAATACTTTAATATGTCCTCGTTTTTTTGAAAAAGCTCTATCGTCTTTATTATGATATCATCGAAATCAAGTGCATTGTCCTTTTTAAGCTTTTTCTGGTACAGCTTATAAACATCAGCAATTTTTTTGTTTCTATAGTCATTGCCAAATTCCAATAAAAAGTCATCTGGTGATATCATCTTGTCTTTCGCCTTTGATATGGCACCTAACATGCCTTTTGGTGTGTACTGCTTATCATTTAAATTCAATTCTTTTATGCAGTCAGAAATCAGCGTTTTTTGATCTTGCGTATCGTATATTACGAAATTTCTATCATAACCTATCTTTTCAATATCTCTTCTCAATATGCGAACACATGCCGAATGGAAGGTAGAAACCCAAAGATCTCCTACATATCCTAAAAGCGACTCAACTCTATCCTTCATTTCCTCTGCTGCCTTGTTTGTAAAAGTAATAGCGATGATGTTTGCTGGTGACACATTTTTCTCTCTTACAAGATATGCAATTCTATGTGTCAAAACTCTGGTCTTGCCGCTGCCTGCACCAGCCAGAACCAAAACAGGTCCTTCTGTAGTGACAACCGCTTCCTTCTGTCTGTCATTTAGTCCTTCAAGAATATTCATTTAATTCACTCCAAATAAAATATTTGTACCTAAACTTACGATTATATTGTATATGTAACTTTTTAATTAATCAACCATTTTATTGTCATGCCTATAATCAAATAAAATCTCGGGTCTACCGAGATTTTTCCTTTAATCTATCTAAAATCAAATTGTATCCATTCGCTCCATAATTAAGCGCCCTATTGACTCTGCTTATTGTTGCGGTGCTGGCACCTGTCTTTTCAGCTATTTCAATATACGTCTTCCTGTCTCTTAACATTTTAGCCACTTGAAGTCTTTGAGCCAGCGACTTAACCTCGTTTATAGTAGCTATATCCTCAAAAAAACGATAACATTCTTCCATGTCTTTAAGCATTAAAATCGCTTCAAAAAGCTTGTCCACGTTCTCGTCCTTTATTTTAGAATCGTACATCGACAATCCCTCTCTCTTAAAATTTTTTTATAAAATGTCCATCTCCATTGTACAAAATTTGCACAAATTATTCAATACTTTAAAGCAAAAAAGATAAAAAGCAATCTAAAAAGGCAAAATTAAAAGGTGAGGATGACTCACCTTTTAATTCAATATTTATTTTACCTTCTTTTCAAGGGCATCTAACCTCTTGTAAAGATCTATAAGCCTTCTTATGAGATTTTTCTCTGCAAGAGCCGTCATAAGCTGGTCTTGAGCGTGTATTACAAGGAAGTTAGGTGTTTCGATTTGTTCACCTTGCACCAAAGCATTTTGATAATCATGACCTGCGTAAAATTCTTCATCAGCCTTTTCTAGATGCTTCTCGGCAGATTCAAAATCCCCTTTTTCTGCTGCATCTAATGCTTCATAAGCCTCGCCTCTGGCGTTTCCGCCGTGCAAGACTAGATTGTATATAATTTGCTCTAATTCCATCAAAGGGTTCCTCCTTATATATTTTAATTATTTTTCCTCAAGCTCTCTTTCATTCTTCAAAAGCTGTGCTTCATACATTTTGAAGAATGGATAGTATATAATACCTGCTACAATCAGGTTTACAAGCTGCAAAATTGGTCCTCTCCAGTCAAGACCACTTGATATGAAACCACCTATAAATACAGGAACTGTAAATGGAAGCTGATACAATGGTCCTGTTACTAAGTGGAAATGGAATGCGATGTAGTTTATTGTGACAACCGCTGCAGGCGCAATTATAAATGGTATCATCAATATAGGGTTCAAAACTATTGGAGCACCAAAAATGAGCGGTTCATTTATATTGAATATAGCAGGGATAAGCTCTGCTGTACCTATCGTCTTAAGCTGTTTTGATGCTGAGAACAAGAACATTATGACAAGAGGCCATGTTGTACCTGAACCACCAAGGTGTGTAAACATGTGGAAGAATGGCTCTGTGACGATACCTGTCATAGGTTGATGTGCATTTAATGCTTTTACATTTGCAGCAAGCTGACTCATCCAGAAAGGATATGCTATAGATGATACGACATTCATGCCGTGTATTCCAAGTGACCACAAAAGCATCATCAGGATTATCTCAGCTAAAGCTGCCCAATAGCTGTTTGATGCTGCAACAAGTGGCTTAAATAACTCAATTACCAACTGTGGCAATGTAACTTTGAAGTTAGCCCATACAATCCACTCTACTATCCAAGCCGATACTACCATAACAAACATCGGTACAAGTGCCATAAAGCTTCTTACAACATAAGGTGGTACGGCTTCAGGCATCTTAATTACAAGACCTTGTTTATTAAAGAATCTTACAACAACTGCTGTCAATACACCTATGATTATAGCGACAAAAAGACCTTGTCCGCCAAGATAGTTAAGAACATCACCAAAGCTTACTTTCGTAACGTCTGATGCTGGGAAAGTTGTAACTAAAAATGCTAACATGGAAATAATACCTGTCATTGCTTCATCAAGATCCCAGCGAGTAGCCAAACTGTAAGCTGTACCAAATGCAACCATCAAAGCCATGATGCCAAATGATAAGTTGAAAGGAATCATCAACTGACCAGCAATAGGCTTAATAGCATTTGCCCATGCCACAATAGGGCCCCAATTTACACCTTCTGCAAGTGGTGGATTGGCTATTATCAGAAACAATGAACCTGTCAATATAACTGGCAATGCAAAACTTGAAAAAGCATCTCTTATAGATTGAAGTATGACATTTTGAGCAATTCTTGCCAGTACAGGCATCAAAGATGACTCCATCCATTTCATAAACCAATTGTTAGTAAGTCTTTCGTTCATCTTATTACCTCCTATGCATCTTTTCCATTTTTCTTAGCAAGCTCGATAATCTGGTTCAATATCTTTTTTGCATCCATAAGTGCAAAAGCCTGCATATCAACAATGTCAACAGGAATGCCAAATTTTTCAGCTATTGTCTCAACTTCCTTCTTTAAATGCCTTACCTGTGGCTCTAAAAGAGCAACATCGTATTCCTCAGCTTTTTTCTTAAATTCGCCTGTGCCTCCTGCATCGACTGTCACATCTAAACCTTGCTTTTTCGCTTCATCAGTCACTTTTTTTGCTAATGCACTTGATGTAGCACCCCAACTGCACAATATAACGCCATGTATAGCCATAGTAAATTACCTCCTTTTTTTATTTTTCTTTTGGCTTACTCCCTTTTTTAAATTTTTGTCATACAATTTAAGCATTTTTATCATGTATGCTTGTATAAGTGCAATTCCCGCAATGAAAAATGCACCAAACAAAAGAATCTCTAAGCCATGTGCAAATGTATCATTTATCATAGAATACACAGCAGTTGCAATCCATACCAAAGACAGCATCCCATAGAAAATTTTTCGCTGTTTTACCGAAATACTAAACATTTTAATCACCTACAAGATTTCTTTTTATTTCATCGTAATATTTATTCATCAATGCCTTCTTGACAATTTCTCTCGCCTCATCAATTCCATCAATTTCATTGAGGTTTTTTACCAGATCTTTGCTTTCAATAAATGAAACACTTAAATCGCCAAGTATTTCTATCCACATCTTGTCATTATCTGGTGCAACCATTAGAAAAGCTGTCTTTATGATTTCATATTCGTTAATTAAATTTTTCATCTTGACATCGCTTTTCAGTTTTCCAAAGACGAGGATTGGCTCCAGCAAATCAGATGCTGTACAGTGGTAGATTACAAACCCTTTCCCTGGAAGTATTATCTTTCCAAGGCTTTCTCTTCCCAAAAGCTTATCTTCTATCTGCTTGATTTTTTCGTGATCAATCCCCTCATTACCGGCAAAATCCTCTAGAAGAGAATCTATAATGGCTTTGGAGTTTTTACCATACACATCTTTAAGCTTAAGGGAACTGCACAGTTCAATTATCCTTTTGCCATACCACGCAATGTGTTCCAGCTCTTTGTATCTGTCGCCTATGACTTTTCTCTCTGAAAAGTCCATTATAAAATCTGTGTTTAAAGCATCTTTCAGTTTTTTTACGTCTTCATCTAAAAGCAGCGGATTTACTATTATAGTCTCTTTGTCCTTTATGTCCAGCGGAATTGTAGACACTATCAAGTCAATATCATCTCTATCTTTAAAGTCTTTAACTCTCAAGCTTGAAACCGTATCTACAATATTCAATTGTGGAAACATCTGAAGCTTCGATAAAAGCATTCTTGATGTGCCTATGCCGCTGGCACACACGACTAAAATATTATGCCTTTTCGTCTTATCACTTTTTCTTGCTATGGATGCGCCAAAATGCATTGCAATATAGCCAATTTCATCATCAGGTACATCAACATTAAGCTTGTCTTTAATCACATTTGCAATAGATATACATTTCTCAAATAATCCGCTGTACCTTTCTTTGATGTCATTTATAAGCGGATTTCTAATAGCAAGACCCATGCGAAGTCTAAAAATCGTCGGCCTTAAGTGTGTCTTTAAACCGCTTAAAAGCATTGCATCATCTTTAAAATCAGTGCCAAATTCATCTTCTGCAACGCTAATCATTTCATACAGTATTTCATTTAACAGATCGTCATTTACATCTTCGGTATTTGCTCTGTACCTTGCACCTTGAAGATGTATCGTTATATAACCGATTTCATCTTCTGGAATAGAAATACCAAATTCTTCTTCCAAAAATCCAGCAAGCAACTCTGCAAATTTGTACTCATCTGACTTCCTAAGTTCATGAAGGCTTTCATTACCTATTTTTATCTTTTCGCCTTCTTTTATTCTTTTTAATGCCAATGCCAGATGTACCGTAAGCCCCATATACGAGCTTTCAGCCAACTCGTAATCAAGCGACTTCTCTAATTTTTGTATTGCTTTCTCTATTTTTAAAACCGTATCATAGTCTATAAGCCTCAGCAACCTGTCATTTATGTCTTCGCTAAGCTTGTTTATATTATTGTACCCTTTATTTAAAAACTCAATTAAGTCTTTTGTCTCTACATTGTCATACAGAAAATTTATTATGGCCTTTCTTATATTGCTTTCATCGCCTTTTACGTATATGCCTACTCCAGGCTTTGTTACAATTGTAACATTTTGCTTATTTAGCCACTTATCGATCTCTTTAATGTCATAGCTTATTGTTGCCGTAGTAACATTGTACTCTCTCGCGAAATACTCTAGTTTTACAGGTTCTTTCATCTGCAAAAGCTCAGACAGTATCAGTTTTCGCCTCTTATCAGCGTCAATGCTCGGTCTATATCCTATTACGTCGAATTTGAATTTTTCAATATCGCTATCAGTGCCTTCCAAGACTAATACTCCATCATCATTTTTAAGTCTTAGATTGTATTCCTTTATATACTCATTTATCGCATTTACTTCCCTGTAAACAGTCCTCTTGCTTAATTTGTATACAGCGACGATATCGTCCAAACTGGAAACTTCTTTTGAAAGAACCTTTTTAAAGATTTCTAATTGGCGCCTGCTTAATTCTTTCATAAATATTTGTCCTTTCGTCTATGACAAATTATTAATAAGTTAACTTATCTTTCATCTTAATTATAATCAATTTATTCTTTAAATCAACACAAACTTGTGAATACACTGTCAATCTTATTGTGACAAAAAATTAATATCACTAAATGAAAATTTTGCTTGACTTTTCAAAATCTATCCTATATAATCATTTTAACAACTAAAAACGAAATTATTCTCTTATCTAGAGAGGTGGAGGGACTGGCCCGATGAAACCCGGCAACCGGCACGTATGTGCAATGGTGCCAATTCCTGCAGCAATTGCTGAGAGATGAGAGAGGAACAAACCTCTTTCATTGGAGGTTTTTTTTATTGCTTTTTTAAATTTACATTTACGAAAAGAAGGTGAAATGATTTGATCGAAATAAAAAATCTAAGCAAAGTTTACAGCACAAACGGAAAAGATGTAGTTGCTTTGAAAGACATCAATTTAACCATAAACGACGGTGAAATTTACGGCATAATGGGTTTAAGCGGTGCCGGAAAATCATCATTGATAAGGTGCATAAACATGTTGGAAAAACCTACATCTGGCAGCATATTGATAAATGGTATAGAAATGACAAAGTTAAATCCAAAAGAACTGAGAAATATGCGAAAAAAGATTGGCATGATATTTCAGCATTTCAATCTTTTGATGAACTCTACAGTGTATGAGAACATAGCATTTCCTCTTAAAATCTCAAAGGTTAGCGATTCTGTAATAAAAAAACGCGTTGACGAATTGCTGGATGTGGTAGACCTAAAAGACAAAAGGTACGCATATCCTGCACAGCTATCTGGTGGGCAAAAGCAGCGTGTAGGTATCGCAAGAGCTTTAGCCAACAATCCAGACATAATTTTATCTGATGAAGCCACATCCGCTTTAGACCCTACCACGACAGAATCCATCTTAAATCTTTTGAAGAACATAAACAAACAATATGGAATTACAATCGTGGTCATAACGCATGAAATGTCTGTAATAAGAAATCTGTGCGACAAAGTTGCTGTCTTAGAAAACGGCATGATTATCGAAGAAGGAAATGTAATAGACATTTTTTCAAACCCTTCAACAGAAACATCTAAGAGATTTTTAAAAGATATGATAGCAGAACTTCCACCAGACATCTTGCTTGATGACGAAAATCCAAATGAGGAAGTCTTAAGATTATCGTTTTTTGGCAGCAGCAGCAATCAGCCTGTCATATCTCACATGATAAAAAATTTTGATGTTGAAGTGAATATCATTTCCGGAAATATCGAAAGAGTTCAAAACTCACAAATAGGAAA
>JASBVU010000072.1 GCA_029960905.1 Thermoanaerobacterium sp. | reverse complement strand
GTGTGGCGCTGGAGATATGGCGTCGCTGCCTACAGGTATCATCCTCGTCTCAGATATGTCTTCGCTTACTTTTTCGCCAGGCAAATGTCCACCGATTCCAGGTTTTGCTCCTTGACCAATCTTTATTTCAACTGCTGCAGCAGTTTTTAAGTATTCCCTATCAACTCCAAATCTGCCTGACGCCACTTGAACGATTGTGTTGGGGCCGTATTTTCTAAAGTCCTTATGAAGCCCGCCTTCACCAGTATTGTAGTATATGCCTAATTCTTTTGCTGCTCTCGCCAGTGATGCGTGAGCATTGTAGCTTATTGACCCATAAGACATGGCAGAAAACATGATTGGATAATTTAATGTTAGCTGCGGTGGCATTTTTGTCTTCACGTTTAAGTTTTCGTCCAATTCTATTTTATCTGGTTTTCTTCCTATAAAAATTTTCAACTCCATTGGTTCTCTTAATGGGTCTATAGAAGGGTTTGTCACCTGACTTGCGTTAATCACCATCTTATCCCAATAAATAGGATATGGCCTGTCGTTTCCCATGGCTGACAGAAGAACTCCCCCTGTTTCCGCTTGCCTGTATATATCCCTTATGGCATCGTAAGTCCAGTTGGCGTTTTCTCTGAAGACTTGAGGGTGTTTTACTATTGTTAAAGCATGTGTAGGACACATTACGACACATCTTTGGCAATTTACGCATTTATAATCGTCTGCTACCATTTTATCCAAATCTTCATCGTAACTGTGCACTTCATTTGCACACTGCCTCATGCAAACCTTGCAATTTATGCATTTATCGTAATCTCTTATTACTTTAAATTCCGGCGTAAGGTAATTAAGGCTCATGCAGTAACCTCCTTTTTATTGAAAATCTCAGAGACGTTTTGCTGTTCAATCTCTGCAATTACAGGTTCTCCACCTTTAGGTATCCATACTCTATCAGGATTTTTGCAGACTTGCCTTATTGCTGATTCTTCGCTTGCAACGTAAATTACATCACCATGGCTTGCAGCCGTTAATGGTCTTAATTTTATCCTGTCATTGATGGCGATGAAGCCATTATCATAGGTTACAATTAAGGAGAACGGGCCATTCAATAAAGCTTTGCTGTATATTATTTTGAGATTGTGATAAAGGTCTCTTTCTTTTAAAGACATGCGCTCAACTTGACTCCACAGAGGTGATGCTACGACTTTCGCTGCCAAAGACACCGGTAGATTGTGCTTTCTCAATAATAGATCGAAGATGTATGCGGCAACTTCGGTATCTGTCTGAAGTGTGCAAGAATATCCGAATTCTTCTAAATACTTTCTATTTGTGTCGTAAGAAGAAAGCTCTCCATTGTGCACTACTGATATATTTAGAAGATTAAAAGGATGTGCACCGCCCCACCATCCAGGAGTGTTAGTAGGGAATCTGCCGTGAGCTGTCCACATGTAACCATTGTAAGTTTCCAACTTGTAAAACTCAGCTACGTCTTCTGGATATCCAACTGCTTTAAAGACACCCATATTCTTGCCGCTGGAGAAAATATACGCTCCGTCCACGTTTTTATTTACATTGAAGATGAATTTGACTACGAAATCTTCATCGGTAATTTCATTAGCATTCAATACTTCAAGTTTAGGTAATGCAAAATACCTGTAGATAAGTGGAGCATTTTTTATGCTTTCTGTCTTTCTGGTAGGTATTTTTTCCTCGTAAGCTATGACGAAATTTGCTTTAAGCAGCTCTTCAGTTTCCTGTTTTGACTTTGTGTTGTCGTAAAACATGTGGAATGCATAATGTTCTTTAAACTCAGGGTAAATGCCGTAAGCAGCAAAACCACCACCAAGGCCGTTTGATCTATCATGCATCGTTGCAATCGAATCGGCAATTATCTGGCCAGAAAAAACCGCTCCAGATCTATCTATTATGCCGCTAATAGCGCATCCAGAAGGTATCCTTATATTTCCTTCTTTCAACATTTTATAACCCCCTTAAAATTTTTTATGTGCAATATTTTTTTTGTAAACTGCAATTTTTAGAAAAAGTTTACTGCAGCATATTCTTACAGTAAACCGTTTGAAGCCAAATTTTTAGCTTGATAAGAGTGTTATCAATATTATATTACATTTTTTGAAAATTGCAATACAAAAATGTAGAAATTCATAAAGTTGTTTTGCAAAAAACATTTATGACATTTTGCGGCAAAATTTTGTTAAATTCTACAATACCTATTTTTTCTACTACAAAATATTGTATAATTATTATATACTTTATATTAAGGTGGTATTGTATGAGTATTTACGATAATATTAAAAAAGCTGTTAGAGATTTTCAAAGATATGTAGATGTTCCAATATATCTCATCGATAAAGATGGCAAATTGATTTTTTCAGGCGAAGAAAATTCATTAAAAAAAGAAGGAATTTTTGTCGTAAACAGAGAATTTATAGATAAAAAAGATGTATACGAATGTCAATCCATGACTTTCTACAATATATTTGTAAATGGATGGCGTTTTTTGACTGTTGCTGTTAAAGATACTGGTGAGAAGGCGAGAAACATTGTCATGTTGTTATCATTAAGTTTTGAACACATGGCAAATCAGTTGTCGAAAGAAGATTTGTTGCTAAAGCTTCTTTCAGGCGATCTAAAAGATGATGAGATGGAGTATTACTTTCAAAAATTTAAAATTGAGGAAAAAGAACTTTATAGGGTTATAATAATCGAATCCAGTGAGCAGATTTATGATGCCCATAAGATAGTAGGTCACATATTTGAAAAGAACAGTTATCAGACTATTATCCTAAGTGAAAACAGGTTTGCCGTTTTGCTTTTAGAAACAGCTTTAACGGATATTGATATGGCTGCAAAAACTTTAAAGGATACTATCGAATCCGAAATATATATTAGGATAGATATGGGCGTTTCAAATAGAGCCTACAATTTTAAAGAGATAAGCAAGGGCTATGATGAAGCGTCTACAGCATTGAAATTTGGTAAAAAAATAGACAACAACGAGAAGGGAATTTACTTTTACAGAAGCTATGCTTTAGAAGAATTACTGTTGAGGCTTTCTGACGGTGATATTAAGAGATTCCTTATGACTTTTACAGATGGCAATTTAGATTATTTCAATGATGATGAACTTGTTACGACACTTAACGCATTTTTCAGGAACAGTTTAAATTTGAGCGAAACATCCAGAGATTTGTATATCCATAGGAACACTTTAGTATATAGATTAGATAAAATACATAAATTAACAGGATTTGATCCTAAACAGTTTAATGATGCTGTATTACTTAAAGTTTTAATGACATTTGCGAAATTTTTGCCATAGTAAAAACAATTTCGAAAGGAATGTTGCAGGAAATGATTAAATTTGTTGGGGTTTCAAAGAAGTACAAAAATGACATTATTGCTGTTTCAAATATCAATTTTACGATTGATAGCGGCGAGTTTGTCTTTTTGGTGGGGCCAAGTGGCGCTGGGAAGTCCACAATATTAAAGCTTCTATTGAGAGAAGAAATTCCTACTACAGGAAGTATCTTTGTAGACAAAAAAGACATAACGAAATTGAAAAGAAAAGAAGTTCCATATTTAAGAAGAAATATCGGCGTAGTATTTCAGGATTTTAAACTTTTGCCGAATAAAACAGTGTATGAGAATATTGCATTTGCACTGCAGATTGTGGAAGCTGAGCCGAAGTATATAAGAAGAAGGGTTCCGATGGTTTTGTCTTTAGTTGGATTAAGCGATAGAGCTAATTCATATCCGCAGCAACTATCCGGTGGTGAACAGCAGAGAGTGTCCATTGCAAGAGCAATTGTAAACGAGCCTTCGATTCTTGTGGCTGATGAGCCGACAGGGAATTTGGATCCTGATACGTCATGGGAAATAGTAAAATTGCTGTCTGAAATCAATAAAAGAGGAACAACCGTAATAATGTCTACACATGCAAAAGATATTGTTGATTCAATGAAGAAAAGAGTCATTGCTCTTGAAAAGGGAAATATAGTAAGAGATGAGATGAGGGGTGTTTACGGATATGAGGCTTAATACTGCAGCATATTACATAAGAGAAGGTCTTACAAATGTCAGAAGAAACAGAGCGATGACAGTTGCATCTATTACTTCTGTTACGGCGGCACTGTTAATATTAGGACTGTTTTTGATAATCATACTTAACGTCGATTCTATGGCGAATCAAGTTGAATCGCAATTGGAGCTTAAAGCATTCATAAACGATAATTACGATATGTCTAAGGTTACAAAAGTTGGTGAAGAGATAAAGGCAATAAGTGGTGTCAAATCTATAACATTTGAGTCTAAAAAAGATGCTCTTAACAATTTTAAAAAGCAGTTGGGAGACAAAAGCTACTTAGTAAATGGTTTGGAAAATGACAATCCGATGCCTCAATCGTTTATAGTCAAAGTGACAGATGCAAACATGATGAAGCAAGTGTCAGAAGAGATAAAAAAGATTGATGGTGTAACGCAGGTAAGCTATGGACAAGATGTGGTAGATAAACTGCTGGGAATTATAAAGATAATAAGAATAGTTGGCCTCTTTGTCATACTTATTCTCTTTATAATTTCAGTTGTAATAATTTCAAACACAATTAAACTGGGTGTGTTTTCCAGACGCAGGGAGATTAACATCATGAAATATATAGGTGCTACAGATTGGTTTATTAGATGGCCATTCCTTGTAGAGGGTATTGTATTAGGGCTTGTCGGTTCAGTGCTGGCTATAGGGATTTTAGGCTTTATATATGGATATGCTTCAGACCTAGTAAACAACAAACTGATTATATTTACGCTTCTTCCTGCTGGTGTCGTGATAAGGCAATCACTTGTGTACTTTTTGGCGATTGGCTCTTTAATAGGCGCCCTTGGCAGTGGCATATCTATAAAGAGATTTTTAAATGTCTGAGGAGGTATATTATTGAAGGAAGGAAAATGTAGGAAGATAATTTTTGTGTTTTTAGTTTCAATAACGCTTCTGACGACTTCATTTCCTAGAGCTGACCAACTGCAAGATGCAAAAAACAAATTAAACAATGTTCAAAGCGCTATAAATCAAAACAAGGCTAAGCAGAACCAGATTGCAAGTCAAAAGCAGGATATACAAAAAGAAATACAAGACCTTGATATGAAATTGAACGATACTACAAAACAGCTTAACGATGCAGAAGCGAAATTAAACGATGCGATAGCTAAATTAAATAAAGTACAGCAAGAGCTTGATACGGCTAAAAAAACGGAAGAAAGTCAAAGGGATGTATTGAAAGAAAGAGTTAGGGCAATGTACATAAGCGGTGGAGAGACAGGCTATCTTGATGTGCTTTTAAGCGCAAAAAGCTTTGCTGACTTTGTAACAAGGCTTGATTTAGTGGAAAGGCTTGTTGGATTTGATGTCAATCTTCTAAATTCCTATCAAGAACAAAGAAAGACTGTTGAGGAAAAAACGAAGCAGTTAGCTGTCGCAAAACAGGATGCAGAAAACTACAAGAATCAAGTTGAAGCCAGAAAAAGGGATATTCAAGTTGCCTTGTCGTCTCGGGAAGGATTCATGAGAGATCTTGAGAGACAGCAAGAACTATATGAAGAGCAAGAAAAGGCTCTTTTAGAACAGTCAAAGCAATTGGAGAGCACCATAGCCAAATTGCAGTCGTCTAACACAGTTTATACAGGCGGAAAACTTGGATGGCCTGTTCCCAGCAGTTCAACAATAACATCGCCATTTGGCACAAGATATCATCCTATTTTGCATGAATATATAATGCATACAGGTATTGATATAGCTGCATCATACGGAGCTGCTATAGTTGCCGCTGCAGATGGAAAAGTCATATATGCAGGATACTACGGTGGATACGGAAACGCAGTTATAATCGATCATGGTGGTGGTATAACTACTCTATATGGTCATAACTCTGAGCTTTTGGTTACAGTCGGTGAAACAGTGAAAAGAGGCCAACAGATAGCAAAAGCTGGCAGTACAGGATTATCGACAGGACCTCATTGTCATTTTGAAGTAAGAAAAAATGGAGTGCCTGTAAATCCTATGGACTGGTTAAAATAACCGGTCTATTTTTTTTGTCACCATATTATTGTATAATAAGATGTAACATCATATAATTTAGAGAACTGTTTTGGTATTTGGCAGTTTAATATTTTGGCTTAGAGAAAGGAATGGATAAATATATGAATAAAAAAAGAATGGTTGCTGGTGCGGTTTTACTGGTGTTTATAAGCAGCATTATGACTTTTTACCTTACAAGGCTTGTGCCGCTTGCATACGGCGGTTCGGTGATTGTGCCGAGAGAAGAATACGACCTTATGAAACAGTACAGCAAGCTTTTTCAAGTTAAAAACATACTGACAAATGATTATGTCGATAAAATAGATCAATCTAAACTTGTAGATGGATCAATAAAGGGTCTTGCCAGTTCGCTTGGAGATCCATATACAGTTTACATGGATAAAAAAGACTATCAGGATTTTACGACACAGACGACAGGTTCTTATGCGGGTGTCGGGATAGTAGTTTCAGTTGATAAAGATGGACATATTGTAGTTGTTTCGCCAATGAAAGGAACGCCTGGAGAGAAAGCTGGGATAAAATCTGGTGACATAATAGTATCTGTAGACAATGTTAAAGTGAATGGAAATAATTTAGATAAAGCTGTTTCTTTAATGAAAGGTCCTCAAGGCACGAAGGTTTCGCTTGTTTTAATGAGAGACAATAAGCTTATTAATAAGACTTTGACGCGAGAGATAATTAAACTGCAGACAGTAAGCAGCACCATGCTGTCAGGCAATATAGGCTACATCAAGATGACGATGTTTGATGAAAACACATCGGCTGATTTTACAAAGGCACTTATTAACCTTAAATCACAGGGACTAAAAGGATTGATCATAGATTTGAGAGATAATCCTGGCGGTATATTAGAGCAGTGTGTCAATATTGCTAATGAGCTTTTGCCAAAGGGGCTTATAGTATCTACTAAAGGCAGGCAAAGCAAAGATAATCAGGTAATATATGCAAAAGGGCCAGGATTACAAAAACCGATAGCTGTTCTTGTTAACGGCGGAAGCGCCAGCGCTTCTGAAATATTGTCAGGAGCAATAAAAGATAGAAAAGTCGGTGTGCTTGTGGGTACAAAGACATTTGGCAAAGGTTTGGTGCAGTCTGTTATAGATTTTGGCGATGGTACTGCCCTTAAGTACACATCTGCAAGATACTACACACCAAGCGGTGTGAACATTCAAGGGAAAGGCATTGAACCAAACTATGTTGTCGAGCTTCCAAAGAACTATGTCGTGACAGATACACCAGATTTAAAAGGTGATACGCAGCTTATAAAAGCATACGACATAGTAAAATCAGAGATCAAATAAGGTGTTTATATGATATATATTAATTTAATATGGCTTATCATCAAGTCTATTGCGTTGATGATCTTAAATCCTTTTATGTGGCTTGTTGTCGCCTTTATCTACTTTCAGTACAAGAGAAATATAGAGATAGAAAGACATATGGTGTGAAAAGAGCAGGCATCGCTTAAAGACCAGGTTTTGGATTCTACTATATATGGCTTTTTGATAGGCATTTTGGGAAGCATAATAATAGTCTTTTTAGGAATAACAATAGATAACATTGGTATAGAATACGTATTTCCGCTTGCAATACTGCTTATGCTGATAAATCCTAGGTATATATGTTTTTCTTACGCTGGTGGGATTGTATCGCTGGTAAGCTTGATAACTGGATATCCAAACGTAAATGTATCTGGACTTATGGCTATTGTCGGCATTCTCCATCTGATGGAAAGCATACTCATATACGTTGATGGTTCAGCAAACAGCATACCTGTATTTGTAAGGCTAAAAAACGGCAACGTTGCAGGTGGATATACAATGCAGAAATTTTGGCCTATACCTTTTATTGCCTTATCAACGACGACAGCCATATTAGGTGGTGCATCATCCATAAACATGCCTGATTGGTGGCCTCTTTTAGGGCCTTCTTCAA
>JASBVU010000071.1 GCA_029960905.1 Thermoanaerobacterium sp. | reverse complement strand
CTTAGGGAAATGGTGGATGTCATATTGAGTGGTACAGAGCTTATTGCCAAAAGTGTTTATAACCTTGATAAGGATAAGAAAGTAGCAATGGACTGTGCGCTAAAAGCTAAAAAACTTGAAAATGAGATGGAATCATACTACAGGAAGTATTTGGCTGAACTTTTAAAAAGCGATGATATAAAGTACATCTTGAAGATGAGAGAAATATACAGGCATTTAAATAACTGTGCTGATAAGATGGATTTGGCGGGAGAAATATTAGGCCATATTCTTGTGAAAGAAATATGAATATTTATACTTTAAGGCATTCTGTCGGAGTTGATAGCGACTGGAAATGGACATATATAGAGAAGCGTTAGGAAAAAGGCATTCCACAAAGTGGAATGCCTTTTATCATACATGTCTTTTTTCGTAGTTTCTGTATATTAAAAAGCCAATTATTAAAAACAGAATTGTTCCGCCTACTAGTTTAACTTCATACCAGAGAAGGCTTCCCAATTTCATTCCTGCAGGTGGTATAATAGAAAGAACAATAGAGAATAACACGACTAAGAAGCCTATTCCTCCAACAAGCCAAGCTCCGAAATTTCCAAATGGGATTTTGTACAATCTTTTGACATCGGGCTTTTTATACCTTAGGACGATCAATGCAGAAAACATCACAAGATATGGTATGAAGTAGAGTATCGATGTCATGGCGGACAGAAGCCAATATGCTGACTCTACAGTTGGAGTCGAGAAAGCCATAAGTATAAGAAGGCTTACGATAACTGCTTGTGTAATCATGGCATTTACGGGTGTTCCATACTTATCGTGGGACTTTGTGAAGAATTGGGGCATAATGCCTTTTGAGCTTGTAAAGATCATGTTTATGGGGCCTATTATCCATGCATTTATACCGCCAATGCCTCCAATAAATATCAAAAATGCAGCGACGCCTATTAAATATTTTAAGCCAATTTTGTTGAATATGATTTGTATTGCTTGCATTATTCCAGTTGCTAAGCCTATTTCCTTCTGAGGAACGATGAAAGTTATGGAGATGGTGCCAAGGATGTACAATGCTGGTATGATGATAGCAGATAATACTATCGCTCTCGGGAAAGTCCTCTCAGGATTTTCTGTTTTTTCCGCCAGTGTTGGCGCTAATTCAAGCCCTGCGTAAGCAAATATCATGGATGAAAAGAAGACGATATTGCTTAAACTTGATAGATTAGGGAAAAGTGATGAAACTGTGTATGTTGCTTGAATTTTCTGGTGAAGCCCTGTAACCCAGTATATAGAAAAACCGATAAGCAGTATTCCCGGTATTATTGTTCCAAAAAGGCCGCCTGCATTTGAAAGCCATTTGCTTAAGCTAAGACCATTGACATTTACAAGCGTTATTATCCAGAAAAGTACAAATATGAATATGGATACGAATCGGTCATTATCTGCAAGCTTAGGATTCACCATATAAGCAGCAGTGCTGGCGATGTATATTAGCATAGACGGATAATACACCACATTAGTAAGCCAATATGACCATGACGTTAAAAAGCCGTATTTGTCGCCAAATGCTTCCTTTGCCCATACGTACAAGCCGCCTTCATAAGGTCATCCTGTAGAGAGTTCAGCTACCGCAAGACCCTGCGGTATGAAAAATAATATAGAAGCTAAGATCCAAAGCATCACAGAAGATGCTCCATATTTTGCGGCAAGTGGAAGCCATCTCAAACCTATGATTGCGACTACATTCATAAGGACGATGTCACGCACTTTAAGAATCTTTTCTTTTTCCACAGTTTTGCCTCCTTAAAATTTTTTAATTAGCAAAATAATTTTATCATAGAAATATACCTATGTATATATTCTGCAGAAAAAAGAATCTTATAAATTTAATTTGAAACGTCAAAACAAAAGTGTTTTGATGTGTATTGCAGTATGGTATAATAGCCTTGTAGGAGGTATTTTTTTATGAAGAGGATTGATAAAGTTTACGAGAAACTTAAAGAAATATGCCTAAGACAGCTAAAAAACGATGGTATGATAACAGGATGCTCTGCAATTGATTTGGCTAATGAGCTTAATATTCATAGAGCAAATGTATCAAGTGATCTAAATAAAATGTATAAAGACGGTAAAATAGTTAAAATCGAAGGAAAGCCAGTCTTATTCAGTATAAAGCAAGATGAATTAAGTAAAAATTTTAATACGGTTGAAGAAGACGCTTTTAGAAAGATAATTGGTTCAAATCTAAGCCTTAAAAATGCGGTTCAACAAGCAAAAGCGGCTATCATGTATCCACCACACGGACTTCATACATTAATATTAGGTGAGACGGGAACTTGTAAGTCAATGTTTGCGGAGACAATGTACGAATACGCCAAAGAGATAGGCAGGATTAAGACGAACGCTCCGTTTGTAGCTTTTAACTGTGCTGATTATGCCAACAATCCGCAGCTTCTCATGGCCCAGCTATTTGGAGTGAAAAAAGGGGCGTACACTGGTGCAGATAAAGATAAGATAGGGATAGTAGAGAAAGCGGACAAAGGAATACTATTTCTTGACGAAGTCCACAGACTGCCACCAGAGGGACAAGAGATGCTTTTTTATCTTATAGACAAAGGCATGTTTAGACGCTTAGGCGAAACAGACGCACAGCATAAAGTAGATGTCCTTATAATATGTGCGACTACAGAAAATGTGGAATCAATACTCCTTAAGACTTTTACACGACGAATTCCGATGGTGATAAATTTGCCATCGTTAAAAGAAAGGACTTATGAAGAGAGATTTGAAATAATAAAGAATTTTATGATTGATGAGGCAACTATAATCAAAAACGACATATCTATCACATCAAACGCATTGAAGGCGTTTCTGCTTTATGACTGCCCAAACAACATAGGACAGCTAAAAAGCGACATAAAACTTTGCGCGGCAAAGGCATACCTTGGATTCATGATGAATAGAGACAAAGAAGTTGTAATACACACAGAAGATCTTCCACAATATATAAAGAGAGGGCTTTTCAAATACAAAGAGGAGAAAGATAAAATTGACAAATTTGTAAAAGACGACAAAATAATGTTTTCAATAGACAAAATGGACATTATCGCATCTGAAGATAGTAAATCATTTAACTTTTACGAAGCACTGGAAGAAAAGCGTAAATCTCTGGAGAAAAAAGGTATAAATGAAGATGACATAAAACTCATAATGAATCTTGATATAGAAACGTATCTGAAAAGATATATTGATGAAGCCAAAAGATATAATTTAGAAGAGCTTTATAAAGTTGTCGACAAGAGAATTGTTGATATTGTGGATAATTTTCTGAATCATGCAGGAAAAATGTTAAAAAGAGAGTTTAGTGAAAAGACACTGTATGGACTTTCTATGCATGTTGCCAGCTCAATCGAAAGGATATCAAGTGGCAAAAAAATTGAAAACCATCAATTAGATGATATAAAGAGGATATACAAAGACGAGTTTGAGGTTTCTAAAGAGCTTAAAAAATTGATAGAGAAAGAATTTGATATAGATGTTCCAGAAGATGAAGTAGGCTTCATAACAATGTTTTTGTGCCTCGATAAAGAAACAAGCGATAAAGGCGAAAGAGTAGGAATTGTCGTTGCGATGCACGGAGAAGCTGCAGCTACATCGATTGTAGAAGTTTCCAATAGGTTGCTGGGCGAAAACCATGCGGTCGGGTACAATATGCCTCTTGATCAAAAGCCAGAAATTGCTTTAAACAATTTAACTGAAATAATAAAGAGAATTGATAGAGGTAGGGGAGTTTTACTTCTTGTTGACATGGGGTCGCTGGTGTTATTCGGAGACATGATATACGAAAGAACGGGAATACCCATTAAAACTGTTGAAATGGTATCTACTCCAATGGTGCTTGAGGCAACGAGGAAGGCGCTGCTTAATGCGCCGCTGGATGAGGTATACAATGCTGCTGCTACTTTAAGCTCATATATAGGTAGGATTTATAAAGATAGTTTTAAGTTTGAAGAGGGGCTTAAGAAAAACGTAATTATAACTGCTTGCATAACAGGCGAGGGTACGGCTGTCAAACTTAAATCAATTCTTGAAAAAAATCTGGATTTGAAAGAAAAGGATATTGATATAATTCCTATTGAAATTGAAAACAAAAGAGAATTTAAAAGGAAAATTCAAAACATAAAGGCAGAAAAAAATATATTGGCTGTTGTAAGTGCAATAGACCCGGAAGATGAATCAATACTATATATCTCAACAAAAGACATTTTTGACAGTAATAAATTTTCTGCTTTAAGCAACAAAATCAGATCATTAAATAACTTTGATTTAATTAATAATATGAAAGATGTAATAAACGAAAATGTCGATATAGACGCACAAAGATATATACAGGCTTTTAAGGACCTTTATGTATCGTTATTAAATGAGAGAATCAATCTGGATGATGACATTTTAATAGGATTAATATTGCATTTAGCATGTGCTGTCGAACGTGTATCAAAAGGCGAAGAATTAATACACATAAAAGACAGTAAAAATATAATTAAAAATAATTTAGAAAGATTTAATATAATAAGAAAGGCTTTGAAGCCTATAGAGGAAAATTTCAATGTAAATATTTCCGATGATGAGGCTGCAAATATAATGAAGTTAGTATATTCACTTTAATACACATATGTGTATTGAAACACGTTTATAATTGATACACATTGATACTTTTTATTATTGATTATATGATTGCTTTATTTATAGGTTTTTCTGTTATTTAATAATTTTGGCATGATATTTGCAAGAGTAATAGACCGAAATCAAAAAGAAGGAGTTGGTCTAATGGAAGCATTTATTAATTTTCTTGACAGGTATTTTATGCCTGTGGCAGGCAAGATTGCAGAACAACGACATCTAAAGGCTCTTCGTGACGGTATAATTGCAACAATGCCGTTATTGTTAATAGGGTCGTTCTTTCTAATTGTTGCTTTTCCACCTATACCTTACCTTGCAGAACTTGTTAAGCCATACGTAAACGATTTGTTGAGGATTGTTAATGCAACGTTTGGAATAATGGCAATGGTTGCGTCATTTTCAATAGCATATGCACTTTCTTCATCGTATAAGTTGGATGCGTTGGCATCAGGTATTTTAAGCCTTTCTGCATTTATGCTTGCGATACCGCCGACAAAGGATGGCAATATAGCATCAGCGTGGATGGGAAGTAAAGGATTATTTGTTGCAATGATTATAGCAATAATAGCAGTAGAAATTCAGAGAAAATTTGTAGAGAAAAACATAATTATTAAACTTCCCGAAGGAGTACCACCTAAAGTATCAAGAGCCTTTGCAGCATTAATTCCTGGTTTTGCAATATTATTAGTGATATGGATAGTAAACATGATATTACAGAGATCAGTAGGCCTTTCTATACCCGATGCTATTTATAAAGTTATAGCTATACCATTATTAAAATTAGGTTCAAGCCTTCCAGCGGTAATATTAGCTATTTTAGTTGCTCAATTATTATGGAGTGTTGGAATTCATGGTCAGGCAATAGTAGAGGCAATTATGGGAGCTGTTTGGCTTACATTTGCGCAGCAAAACGCGGCCGCTAAAGCAGCCGGTGAAGCTGTCTTACCTAACATAGTTACTCTACAATTTTTTCAGATATTTATACAGATTGGTGGAACTGGTACTACACTTGCTTTGGCATTACTTTTGATTTTTGCTACTAAATCAGCACAACTTAAAGCAATAGGAAAAACTGCAATATGGCCAGGAATATTTAATATCAATGAACCTATTATTTTTGGTATGCCAATTGTAATGAACCCAATTATGATTATCCCGTTTATTTTGGCTCCTATTTCAACAGCTCTTATTACATACTTTGCAATGGCATTAAATCTTGTTGCAAGGCCGTATGCTGTAATACCGTGGACAACGCCCGCATTTTTTAGTGGGTTCTTTACTACTGGCGATTGGAAAGCAATTATATTACAATTAGTCAATTTTGCAGTTGCAGGGTTGATTTACTATCCATTTTTGAAATTATGGGATGGTATGAAGGTAGAAGAAGAAAAACAGTTAGAAGAAGAACAAGAAAGATTAGCTGAGTCAAAGATATGATTAAAATGCCTGAGGGGCATTACGCCTCTCAGGAACATATAAAAGGTGATAATAACGAAATATTTAATTGAAAATGCATATGATTTTGGTTTAACTGAAGGAATTAATAGGGCCGTTGTAGATGCTGTAAAAACGGTATATTGAGGAGTACATCGATAATGAGCAATATGCCATAGACAGAGAAAGAATATAGTAAGTTCGGGATTAAAACGCCGGATAATTTTATTTAAGCGTTTTATGGTGTAGATGCTAAGAAGGAAAATTTATTGTATATAATTCGTAATTTACAGGATGGAGCTGATGAAATAATGACACATCCGGGATATTTTGATAATGAATTATTTAATATACCTTCATACAATAAAAACAGAGAAATTGAAAAAATTGATAATTAATAAAGATGTGTTAAATATTATTTACAAAACAACATTATATTGGTAAATTATTCGATTTTCAATTTTAATCAAAATTAATAGGAGTGATAAAAATGAAGATATTATTAATCTGTGCTGCAGGTATGTCTACCAGTTTACTTGTAGAAAAAATGAAAAAAGAGGGACAGAAGAGAAATATAAATGATTTGGAAATATTTGCAGATACTGTTGATAATTTAGAAAAAATTATCGACAAATATGATGTTATATTATTGGGACCTCAGATAAGATATAAAGAGAAATTTGTCGCTGAATTGGCAAAAGCGAAAAATAAAGTTTACAGGATTATTCCACCAACGATATACGGTATGGTCAATGGGGCTAAAACACTTGATTTAGCGATTGAAGCTTTAAACAGCAGGTAAAAAAGCTTTAGGAGGCATAAAAATGGATCTTGAACAAATTGTATTTACTATTATATCACATGCAGGAAATGCACGTAGCAACTGCTTTGAAGCCTTAAAATATGCAAAAGAAGGAAATTTTATTGAGGCGGAAAATTATATAAGCAAAGCAAGTGAGGAGCTTTTAGAATCACATCATATTCAAACAAATATGATACAAAAAGAAGCTTCTGGCGAAAAACAGGATGTTACATTACTTTTAATGCATGCAGAGGATCATCTTATGAATGCAATTCTTGCAAAAGAGTTAATAACAGAGATGATCGAGCTATATAAAACTATTTATGAAACCAAGGGGGCAATTTCAAATGCCTAAAAAAGGATTAAGCTGCGACAATAGGCATAAGAGGCGAAGTTGTAAAGAAAGTGGAACAAGAACTATTTGAGTTATACAATGACCCTAATTTAGATGTAAAACTTGCTCAATTAGAGAAAAGAGGATGAGCTAATTATTCTGATGCTGCGTGTTCTTTGATAAACTTGATACGCAACAACAAAAAAGATATTTATACATTTAATGTAAGAAATAATGGAACTGTTTTAGACCTTCCAGATGATGTGGTAATAGAGACGAATGCGATGGGAGATAAAAATGGAGCTCATTCAATAAGCATAGGTCATCTTTCGACAAAACCTGATACAGGTTGTAAAGCATGAGAATTGACAACAAAAGGTGTGAGGTAATTATAATGCGGCATTATGCACTCACGCGTTATCCATTAGTACCTTCTGCAACAATAGCTAAGAAAATACTTGATGATATTCTTGAGTAAAATAGAGAATATTTTCCGCAGTATAAGTGATTATATTTAGATTATTGTGTTTATTTAAAATCTATGAATATAAAAAATACCTCATATAAAAGGAGAGAAGAACATGGGAAAAGAGTATAAATTTCCAGAAGGATTTTGGTGGGGCTCAGCAACTTCAGCAACCCAAATAGAGGGTGCTGCAAATGAAGATGGAAAAGGAACAAATATATGGGATTATTGGTATAAAAAGGAGCCAAATCGTTTTTTCGATAAAGTAGGTCCGGAAGTAACATCTGATTTTTATCATAGATACAAAGACGATATAAGATTAATGAAGGAACTTGGTCATAA
>JASBVU010000070.1 GCA_029960905.1 Thermoanaerobacterium sp. | reverse complement strand
CTATTGATCTACTATAAAAATTAATTCCTAAAAAGTCTATCGGTTGACTTATAATACCTAAATCTTCGCTTTTTATGAAATCAAAATCCCCAATCTCTTTTCTATATAGCTCTATCATATCTGCAGGATAGCTTCCTCTAAAAATTGGATCTAGAAACCATCTATTAGAAAAACCATCGGCATATTTAGCTGCCAAATAATCTTCTTCTTTTTCTGTTGCTGGATACGCTGGTGTTAAATTTAATGTAATTCCAATTTGACTGTTTTTTATATCCATTTCTTTAAAAACTTTTACTACTACTCCATGGGATAGTAATATATGGTGTGCTGCGATTAATGCTTCTCTATAATCTTTATGACCTGGTGCATGTTCACCAATTCCATAACTTAATATTGATGAACACCATGGTTCATTATGTGTAATCCACATTGGAATCACATCACCAATTTCTTTAAATAATTTTTGAGAGTATTCTGAATACCAATATATTGAGTCCCTGTTTAGCCATCCTCCCAAATCTCCAGCCCACTGAGGCAAATCCCAATGATATATTGTAGCAACAGGTTTTATGTTATTTTTTAATAATTCTTCTATTAAATTTTCCTTTTTCTGGATAAATTCTCGGCCATGCTATAGAAAACCTATAAGTTTTTACACCAATTTCCTTCAATATTCCTACATCTTCTTTATATCTGTGATAATGGTCACAAGCTATATCTCCTGTATCACCGTTATATGTCATGCCCCTAGTTTTCGAAAATGTATCCCATATAGAAGGCGTTCTACCATCTTCATTTGCTGCTCCTTCTATTTGATACGATGATGTTGCTACACCAAACAAAAAATCTTTTGGAAAATTAGCCATTATAATCACTCCTGTCTTTTTAATAAACTTAACCTTTTACCGCTCCCGCAGTCATTCCACTAATAAAATACTTCTGCAATAAGAAAAATATTAGAGCAACTGGTATTGTAACAACTGTAGACGCTGCCATAAGTAAATCATATCTGTTTTGATAATTACCTACAAAAAGCCTTATACCGACAGGTATAGTCTGTACATCAGCTGATGTTGTAAGTACCCATGCAAACAATAACTCATCCCATGCCATCAAAAAAATATAAATAGCAGCTGCAATTATTCCTGGTATAGCTAACGGCAAAATCACACGTATAAATGCACTAAACTGTGTACATCCGTCTATTCTTGCCGCTTCTTCTATTTCTAAAGGTATAGATGCAAAAAATCCTCTTAAAATCCAGATACTAAATGGAATATAAAATGCAGAATACGTAATAATTATTCCATGATAAGTATTCACCATTTTTATACCCAAAGTCTGTTGAATTTGAAGAAATATCAAATATAGTGGAAGTAAAAATAATATACCTGGAATCATTTGTGTGCCAAGTGTTGCTATACCAAATAAATTTGAACCTATAAATTTAAATCTAGCTAGTGCATAACCAGCTAAAACTGCAATTGATAAAGCTATTATTGTTGTTGATGCATCAATAATAAGGCTATTTTTAAAATATAAACCAAAGTTTATGTTTGTCCACATATCATGGTAATTGATTAAAATATTTTTTAGCTGTGGTTGTATTTTACCTGTCAGCAATCCTTCTTGATTGCTCATTGATGATATTACCATCCATATCAAAGGAAATATTGTAATTCCAATAAATATCCATAACATTGTAAGAGAAAGATATCTTTTTATTTTTTTCTTTTGTCTATAATTTAAATATTTTTTTGATACATTTTGTGTAATCACCTTATCTGTAATCAAAATAATAACCCCCTTTTATTGCATTGTTAACGAATCTTTAAATACTTTATACCAAATACCTGTTAAGGCCAAAACACCTATCATTAACATTACAGAGGCAGCAGCACCAGTACCAAATTGCCACATATTAAATGAATTTCTCGAAATGTTTGTCATGACTAAATCACCCCAATCACCTGGGTATCCAGCACCATTTCCAAACATCATTGCCACAATATTATAAGAGTAGATACTGCCAATCATGCCGAAAAGTATCAGTGTACCGATAACTGGTTTCAAAAACGGTAATGTAACATATATAAGTTTTTGCCAACCTGTAGCACCATCAATTTCAGCCGCTTCATAATAATCATCTGATATTGTTTGTAACGCAGCTAACAACATTATCATAGTCATAGGAAACGATCTCCATATTGTTGGAATAATTATTGCTATTATAACATTTGGTCCAATAAGCCAAAACGGTTTATTTGGTAAAATATGTAGATAATCCACAAGAATCTTGTTTATAATACCGCTATCCTGTCTCCACATAAATCCCCAAAGTAAACCTACAACATATGAAGGTACAACCCAAGGTAACAAAAGCAACGTACGTGCTATACCTCTACCAATAAATTGCTGCTTTAAAACATGAGCAAGCCATAATCCAATAATTAGAACTGATAAATTAGTAGCTATAGTATAGATAATCGTATTTCTAACTGCATCCATGAAGCCAATTCTCAATGTACTAGACGGATCAAATAATATTGTATAAAAATTTTCTAATCCAATAAAAGGTGCATGTAAAAATTTTAATAGCGTATATTGATTTAATTTTAGTAGCGAAATATATAGACCTTCAGCCATAGGAATAAAGTGTATCATAAGCATTGCAACAATAGCAGGTAATATAAGTATGTAAGCCAACTTATTTTTCTTGAAATTTTGTTTTAGGTAATCCAATTAAATCAACTCCTTTTTTAGGAGTATTATTGCAATTTGCAATAATACTCCTTTCAAATCTATTTAGACTGCTGTAAAACCCCATCCACTTCTTCTGCTGCTTTGTTCATTTCGTCAACTATCATATTCTCATTAAACGGTCCTTTAACTCCACTCACGTCATCCCATACATTGCCTAAATGAGTAAGTAATATATTTTCTATTTGTCCCCATGCAGGTACAGCAGGATAAGAACGTCCATATTGGGCAATTTCCTTAAATACAGCCATATGAGGATCTGATGTTATATAAGGGTCGTCAAGTGCTTCTTTCAATGCTGGAAGCATACCTGACACTTTTGCATAATTTACTTGTGCTTCTTTTGTTACAAGATATTTAATCAAATTGTAAGCCTCCGTTTTATGTGTTGATGCTTTAAATATTGCTAAATCACTACCTCCAAAGAAGGAAAACCTTCCAGCAGGGCCTTCAGGCAAATTAGCAACCGCATAATTTTTCGCCGCTATAGTATCAGATAATCCGCCTTTATCTGCAGGTGTTGAAAAATTCTTTACTAACCAAGGACCTGAAAAGATCATCGCAAATTGACCTTTGGCAAATAGGTTTTCAACATCTGTACTATTTTTTTCAAGAACAGCTTTCGGTACTAAACCTTGTAGCGCAAGACCCGTATAAAAATCTATTCCTTTTAAAGCTGCTTGGCTGTTAAATACTGCATGCTGATCATCTGGCGATAGATAATCCCCACCTGCACCCCATATCCAAGAAGCAAAATTATGCACTACATTCCAGTCATTTTTACCAGGAAGGCCTATAGCCGCTATCTTCTGACCGTTAATGTCCATATTGTTAATCTTTTTAGCAGCATCTAAAAAAGAATCCCACGTTGCAAAAGCTTGTTTCGGATCTATCCCAGCTTTCTCAAATACATCTGTTCTATAAAATATTCCTCTCGTATCAACAAACCAAGGTACTGCAGATGTTTTGCCAGAATCTTTAATACCTGTTGAATTCCATGCAGCAGGCAAGAAAGCACTTGCTCCTCCTAAATCGGAAACTTTATCTGTTAGGTCCTCAAGTGCACCCATTGAAGCAATAGCAGGAACCCATGTAGTTCCAAGCTGCAAAACATCAGGTCCAACTCCGCTTGTTGCAGCTGTAGTAATTTTTGTCCACGCAGAACCCCAATCCAAAACTGTTACTTTTATCTTGATATTTTGATTAGCATCTGTAAATGGTTTCACAACATTTAAAAAATCGCTAGCACTTTGAGCACTATTAGGCATAATCCATACTTGCAAAGTGACTTTCTCAGAAGATGTGCTTTTAGATTGATTATTGCTACCGCCATTAGTTTGAGTTGATGAACTACCACAACCAGTCAAAGATCCTAATGCTAACATCAATACTAGCAAAACAACAAGAATTTTTTTGTACATAAATAAACCTCCTCTAAATAAAATTAACACGTGTTAATAATTATATATAATAAAGGTTGTACCTTTATTATACAATGTTATTTTATAAAATTAAAAATAAGGTTTTTAATTCAAAAGTCCTAAATGCAATAAATAACCAGTTAGAAAGCATTTATATGTATTTTTATTTTTGATAATAATACCAAAAAATATTTTTTATAATAACGATTTTTTTGCTCATTTTTATCGATTGTTAGCAGCTTTAATCAACTAATATAAACACGTGTTTATTTCATTATATACTGCGTTTTTTGCATTGTCAATAGCATCTTGTTATTTTATAATTTTAAAAAACTTTTATAAAAATAACCTAATCAATAATTTTTCTGCAAGACTCTCTTTCTATCAGCTTTGCAGAAACAAGAAATTTAGCTATAATTTCAGATTCAACCTCAATCGATTTTACTAAATTCTCTACACACAACTCCGCCATCTGAAAGAGCGAAACGCTCATTGTTGTTAATGCTGGTTTTACATAACGTGATAAAGTAATATCATCAAAACCGATTATTGATACATCATCAGGTACATTATATTTCAATTCTTGAAGTGCTTGCATAGCACCTATTGCCATTTGATCATTTGCTGCAAAAATTGCAGTTGGCCTAACTTTTCTTAATAATTTATATATAGCATTATATCCACTTTCCTCAACAAAATTACCTTTTACAATATAGTGAGCATCATAAGTAATATCAGCTTCTTTTAATGCTTTTTTATATCCTTCTAATCGTGCAAATCCCGATAGCTTATCCAAATCTCCTGTTATATGAGCTATTTCTTTATGTCCTAAGTTTATGAGATATTTAGTCGCTTCATAAGCTCCATTTATGTTATCCATATTTACTATAATACTTCTGCCGAAGATATCATCTCCTTCTTTTATTTCTTGATCTACAATTGCTATTTTAAACCCCTCTTCAATAAGACTTTTTATTTCTGGATCATTATTTCTCACACCAATAAATATAGCACCACTAATTGTTTTATTATAAAAAATTTCTTTTACTTTTTTGTAATCTTTAACCCTATAAACCGTTGTAACAAGAACATTATAACCAATCTGGTTTGCAAAATCTATTACTGCCGTAGTAAAAGGTCCAAAGTAGACATTATCATATATTTTATGTATATCTGAATCTCTTTTTAAATCTACAATTACAAGACCTATTGTTTTAGACGATTTTCCTCTTAACATTCTCGCCGATGCATGTGGTACATAGTTGTATTCTTTAATAACTTTTAAAACTTTTTCTCTCGTATCAGGAGGAACATTTGGATAATTATTTATTACTCTTGAAACAGTACTACGTGAAACACCTGCAATTTTTGCTATTTCTTTGCTATTCATATTTACTTCTCCTCCAAAAATCAACAAAATTATAAACTCGTGTTTATATTTTATTATAACATAAATTCTATTGAATAAAAAGCATCTCCACTATTATTTATAAGGAACGTACAAAAAAAACAACTGCCAACAGCTTCTTAAGAAGTGTTGGCAGTTATGATGATTATATATTTCCGCTTTTTTCTAGTAAGCCGTATATGATAGCTGCTGCTTCTGCTCTTGTGGCTACACCTTTAGGTGCAAATACGTTATTAGGTTCTCCATTTACTATTCCTAATTTTGATGCATTAGCTACTACATTTTTTGCCCAGTCGCTTATGGATTTGTCATCGCTAAATGTTGTAGCACCTATGTTTTCTTCTTTGTACTGTGTCAGCATCTCGTATGCCCTCATGGCTATTGCTGTCATCTCTTCTCTTGTTATGCTGTCATTGGGCCTTGCGTTCTTTCCGTCACCTTCTATTATGCCTACTTTGTATGCTGCTTCTATTGCGTTTGCATACCAGTCTCCACTCTTTATATCGCTAAATTCTCCGCTGTATGCTTCTTCTTTTATGTTTAAAAGCCTCAGTATCATTGCTGTGAATTCTGCTCTTGTTACTGTCTTATTGGGTTCATACTGAGTGTCTGTCATTCCTTCTATTATATGCCTTGATGCTAATACTTCTATTACATCTTTCGCCCAACTGTCTTTTATGTCATTAAACGTTTTGTCGTACTCAAATGCTGCATATTGCGAGAAGTGTGTAGCATTGAATGTTATTGTCCCAGATGACGCATCTACTTTTCCGCCTACATATTCCCATTGATTTGTTGTTGGGTTGTAATAGTAAACTGCTACTTTTCTTGGATCGTTAGCTTTTGATATGTTCAGTGTTACTTCTACTGGTTTTGCCAATGCTACATTTCCACTGCTACTACCTATTGTTATGTCTACTACATTAGAAAGCGGTACATAATTTGTTACATTAGGCTTTCCATTGTCTTTTATAGATACATTGACACCGTTTTGTATCTGGTCTTGGTTAAGTGCGTCTTTTGTAAGTGCTATTGATGCGTTATCTGATTTTATGACGATGTCTTTGCCGCTAGCAGCACTTGTATCTAAAATGTCTTTGGAAATCTGTACGACTTTTTGTTGTCCTTCACCTATTGTTGTAATGTCAAATACGACTTTCTTGTCTTTTGAATTTACTATCAAGTCTTTAGCTTTTCCTGCATCAAGTGTCAATGTGATAATGTTGCCATTTTTATTGACTGTTCCAATTGTATTGTTCGTATTGCTGCTATTGCCGCTTGTAGTACTTGTTGTGCTTGTACCTGTACTTTCAGTGTTACCGCTCCCTGCGCTGCTTGAATTGCTTCCACTTGTGCCTGTATTATTATTTCCTATGCCGCTTCCACTATTATTCTCTTGTCTAATTACATCAATCTCAATATCCTTTGTAAGTTCAGTTATTCTGCCTTGATCGTTACCATAAACACTACCATCATTTGGTTCAACATGTATCTTAATCGTATTTACCCCGTAATTTAAAGGAACATCCTTAGTAAATGCCCCATTTTCATCTTGAACAAAACTATCACCATTTATTGTAACTTTAGCACCTTTATAAGTATTACCTTTGATTTGTATAATTTTTGTATCAGAATCAACTGTAACATTATTACTATTTGGTGAATATATAAATATTGGTATATCCCTCCATCTATAAACTGTATCATTTATTGTCATTTCATTATTGCCTTGGTTTACAATTGTTACTTTTCTGTTTGATGCAAGTTCATTTCCGTATTCGTCTTTTTCAACTTTGTCCCAACTGCCTCTTGCATATTTGTATTCTAATTGTGTTCCTTCATCAAGCGTAAGCGTAATGCTATAAGTATTGTTACTTATCTTTGTCATTTGCTGTGAAGATGGATCCCAGGTTGCATTAGGGAATGTACCAGCCAAATTAACAGCATCTGGTGTATAGTCAGGCACAGTAACATTAAAAGTAACCTTTATAGGAACTACATCTGGTTTTATAGTCACTACATTAGATTCTGTCCTATTAAATGATGGATCAACAGCAACAACTTTATAATTGTAAGTTACCCCATTGATTACACTTGTATCAACATAATTATAGACCTCATTGGATACAGTGGCTATTTTATTAAATGTTCCGCCATCAGATCTATAAATTTCATAATTATATATTCCAACATTATCTGTCGACGGACTCCATGTAAGCGAGACCCTAGATGATTCCACACCTGGCTGATTCAAAATAGGTGCAGTTGGCTTTATTAAGTCATCCGAAGGAACAACGTAAAACGATAATGTATCTGTCGTAGTCCAGCTTTGACCTTGATTATCTGAAAATCTCATTAAATATTCCCATTGACCTATTTTATCAGGTGTAAAACTTGCTTTGTACTGATCATTATTTCCTATATCTCCAACATATTGAGCATTTACCCAGGTAAAGTCACTATCAT
>JASBVU010000069.1 GCA_029960905.1 Thermoanaerobacterium sp. | reverse complement strand
ATTTTCAACCCTAAAGAGCTTAAAATATTACTTGCCTCCGTAATAGACTTTCCTTTTAAATCGGGAACATCAACCTTTCCACTATTATTGTATTCATTCAAATACAAGACAATTTGCGAATCTTCTTCTACCATTGCCCCAGGTTTAGGCATTTGATCTACGACTGTGTTTCCAGTTCCTTCGATGGAAAACTGCAGCTTATCTTTTAATAAAGCATTTTGAGCTTCATTCAAGTTTAAATTCCTCACATCTGGGACTTTTACAAGAGGCTTCACTACAATCCCCTTCGGTTTTACATTTAAGTAAGTCAAAGTATCATACAATATGCTTCTTACTACAGGTCCTGCTAACGCACTGCCAAAGTGTGTTTCAGCATTAGGTTCATCAATCACAGCAAGCACTATTACTCTTGGATCTTCGGCTGGTGCAAATCCAACGTATGAAGCCACGTATTTCCCGGGTGTATATTTTTCTGTAGTACCTGTTTTCCCTCCAACATCATATCCTTCTATATAGCCTGCCTTACCTGTACCTTCAGATACTACACTTTCAAGTATCTGTCTCATCGTAGCTGAGGTTTTTTCTGATATCACTTGCCTTATTACAGTAGGTTTAAACTCTTTTATAGGTTTTCCATCAGAATCGACTATTTCTTTGACGATATGAGGCTCCATCAGTTTTCCGCCGTTTACTATTGCTGAAACTGCTCTTATCATTTGAAGTGGTGTAACTGCAATCCCCTGTCCAAATGAGTTTGTAGCAAGCTCTACAGGACCTACGTCTTTTTCTTTCATTAAAAGCCCAGGCGCTTCTCCAGGAAGTGTTATACCGGTCGTTTCTCCAAAACCAAATTCATGAATGTACTTGTACAATTTATCTACTCCAAGCCTTTGAGCAATCGTTGCAAAAACCACGTTACAAGAATTTTGGACTCCTTGTACAAATGTTTCACTGTAATGTGTGGCCCAACAATTAATCCGTTGACCGGCAACCATGATATATCCCGGGTCGTAAAATTGCTCATTTAACCCAACAACACCTTCCTCCAATGCTGCTGACGCTGTAACTGTCTTGAAAACTGAACCAGGTTCGTAAGCATCTGATATGGCCTTGTCTCTCCAATTTTTAAACCAATCGTTTTTTGAACCTGCGAATGGATTATTTGGATCGTAATCGGGTCTTGATGCCATAGCTAAAATATCGCCTGTCTTAGGATCCATTACGATTGCAACAGCACCTTTTGTCGGTTTAGTATGTGCATACGCATCGTCAAGGGCTTTCTCTGCAAAATGCTGTATATTTGAATCAATTGTCAAAACAACATTATAACCATCTATTGGTGGAATGTATTCTTCTTCACCGTTCCCCATTTTCCTGCCTAATGCATCAACTGGCGACGAAATCCTTCCGGGTACTCCTCTTAAATAGCTGTCATACACCGATTCGATTCCGTCCAGTCCCTGATTATCTACACCTGTAAACCCAAGTATGTGGGAAGCTAAATTCTTCTCTGGATAATATCTTTTTGTATCTCCAGATATTACAATACAAGATAGATTTAATTTTCTTATCTTGTTAGCCGTATCATCATCAATTCTCCTTGCAATTAACACCTCTTGTACGTTCTTGTTATTTATCTTTTTAAGGATGTCTTCTTTGTCGATTTTTAAAATCTCCGCCAGCTTTGACACAACTTCATCTTTTTGGCTGTCCTTTAATTCCTTTGGTATTATGCTAACCTTGTTTGAACTTGCACTTTCAGCAAGTGCCTTTCCATTTCTGTCTAATATCAAGCCGCGTTTTGGCGTAACTGCAACATCTAATGTCCACTGAGGTATGGCAAGTTTTTGGAATTCATCGCTTTTTACTATCTGTATCCAAAAAAGCCTAACAATGAGAATAGCAATTATAAGTATAGAAAAAAACAGCAAAAATAAAATTCTCTTTTTGGTAGAAATGCTTGGTGATATTTAAAATCCCTCCTATCTCACCAGCAGTCCCAAAATCCTTCCCCAAAAAGTCTTATTTTTATTTTCATCATCTGTTTTTTTCTCAGCGACTTCGTTTTGTTTGCCAACACTCATGTAGACTATCTGTCCCTTGTCAGGCTCTATCATTCCCAACTGATTTTTCGCTATTTCTTCTATTCTCTGCAAATCACTCATTGAAGCGATCTGGACTTCTAACTGCTGGTTTAATTTTTCTATTTCGCTGGCTTTTGCCTCTACACTGCTTAATGCAACAGATTTTTGGTAGATCAAGGCATACCTAAACAAAACTGTAAGGCTCAAAAAGCCTACAAAGACTATTAATGCAAGGTTTTTCAGCTTCTTATTCTTTTTAGGTTTTTTCCCTTTGTTTTCTTCATAATACGGCTTTAGCTCATAATCGTAATTGTGCTTTTCTAATACCAATTTATTCTTCCCCCTTATACTTTAGAACAGCAGTTTTTCTGCAACTCTTAGTTTTGCACTTCGAGATCTTGGGTTTACCTTTATTTCATCTTCACTTGGTATAACAGGTTTTTTAGTAACAATCTTTATAACTGGTTTTTTGCCACATGTACACGGCAAATTTTTAGGGCACGTACACGGATCTTCCAATTTCTTGTACGTATTTTTCACAATACGATCTTCCAGTGAATGGAATGTTATGATTGCGATTCTTCCTCCTGGATTCATTACACCTACAAAATCGGCAATAGCGTCTCCAAGCCCTTTTAGCTCTTCATTGACTTCAATCCTTATGGCCTGAAATGTTCTTTTGGCAGGATGCGGTCCTGTCCTTCTTTTTGATGCAGGTATGGCTTTTTTTATTATGTCTACTAATTGAAATGTAGTCTTAATAGGTTTTTTACTTCTTTCTTCAACGATAAACTTTGCGATTCGTTTAGCCCATAATTCTTCACCATAATCAGAAATTATCTTTGCAATTTCATCCTCCGAATAATTGTTTACAACATACTCTGCTGTAAGATCACTTTCTCTGTCCATCCTCATGTCAAGTGGGGCATCGTGCATGTAAGAAAATCCCCTTTGTGCCTCATCCAATTGATACGAAGATACACCAAGGTCTAATAAAGCCCCATCTATGCTTTTAAGCCCACAGGTTTTTAATACATCTTTTATATTCTTATAATTGTCATGAATATACGTTACATTTTTAAAATCTTTAAGCTTAGTAGATGCAGCTTTTATGGCGTCCATGTCCCTGTCGATAGCAATTAACCTTCCTTTATTAAGGCGTCTTAATATCTCATGTGAGTGACCACCACCACCTAAAGTTCCATCTACATAAATTCCATCGGGCTTAATTTTTAAATATTCGATTGTCTCCTCCAACAACACACTTTCATGTTTAAAATCCATAAGATCACCTTATATATTCAAGTCGTCTAAATGCTCTGCAACATCTTCAAAAGAAACATCAATATTGTTTGAATATTCCGTCCATGCTTCTTTGCTCCAAATCTCCACTCTTGACGATACCCCAATTATTATGACTTCCTTCTCAATTTTTGCATGTTCTCTCAAGATGTTCGGTATTAATACTCTTCCCTGCTTATCTATTTCACATTCAGTGGCACCTGCTAAGAAAAATCTAGTAAATGCCCTAGCATCTTTTCTGTTAAGTGGCAGTGTTTTTAGCTTAGCTTCAATATTTGACCATTCTGACAATGAGTATGCAAAAAGGCAATTATCAAGCCCTCGCGTCAACACAAATTTATACCCTAGCTCATCCCTGAACTTGGCAGGTATAAATACTCTTCCTTTTTGATCTATTGTATGTTCATATTGCCCCATCAGCATACCGAACACCCATTTCTATTGCACTTCTAACCACTTTGCACCACTTTAAACCACTTATTATGTTTATTCTATATAAAACTCAAAAATCCTTCAATAAATTAAAATTTTTTTCACAAAAAAATAACGAGTATAACTCGTTATCAAAAAATCTAATATTTTACGGTTTTACAACAGATAATACGCAGTTGTCTTCTTTAAAATACGTCTTAAATCTATTTAGTACATCATCAGAAGTTATATCTTCTATCACGGATGTAAAATCCAAAATATTAATGTCTTTCATGTAGTATGCTATAAAACTATGTGAAATACTTTCAACAGAATTAAATGATTTTATAAATCGGCCAAGTATCTTCCTCTTGATTCTATTGAAATCGCCATCATCTACTTTATCGATGGATGAAATTTTATTTATGACAGCTTTTTTTACAGCTTCAGGATCTCTTGATTGCCCACCTATTATAGAGTAACCATGATCTACTTCACCTACGTACTCTACGTCAAAAGTCGTATCAATTAGGCCATCATTATAAAGCTCTTCATACAGGTCAGAACTTCTACCGGCTAAAATCTCTAAGCAGATCTGTGTTGTAATGTCCTTTTTAAGAAGCTTTTCTCCACCATAACCTATGTCATTGTCTTTAAAACCAATATTAAATAGAGGCATCGAAACAGCCATCTTTTGTTCTACATAACTTTTATTTATTTTAGCCGGTTCATCTGGATAAATACGTTTTATCTCTCCATGTCTTTTTTCAGCCTTTACGGAATTATTTACGATTTCTGCAACTTTATCTATATCTACATCACCAGTCACAAATAGCACCATATTTGACGGATGGTAAAATGTACTGTAGCATTTGTACAAAATGTCCTTATCGATTTTTGATATTGATTCAATTGTACCGGCAATATCTACTTTAACAGGGTGTATGTGATACAATCCGCCTAACATATTGAAAAAAAGCCTCCAAGACGGGTCGTCATCGTACATTCTAATCTCCTGAGCTATTATGCCTTTCTCTTTTTCCACATTTTCATCTGTAAAATACGGCCTTTGAACAAAATCTAGAAGAAGTTTTAAATTACTGTAAAAATTGTCTGTACATGAAAACAAATATGCAGTAGTTGTAAAATTCGTATAAGCATTTGCAGAAGCTCCATTTTTCGAAAACTCTTCAAAAATGCTTCCACTTTCTTCTTCAAACATCTTGTGCTCTAAAAAATGTGCAATACCATCCGGCACATGTACAATTTCACTTTCATCGGGAATTATAAATTCCCTATCGTTAGACCCATAATGTGTAGCAAACATGGCATACTGTTTTATAAAGCCTTTCTTTGGCATTACAAAGACATTTAGTCCACTTTCATGTTCATATTTGTACATCTTTTCTTTAATTAAATCATTAAAGATCTCCATCATTCTTTAGCCCTCCTCACTTTTTTGTCATAAAATAGACTGTATCCAATTGAAGTTTTTTAGAAACCTCGACGATATCATCTTTAGTTACCTGCTTTATCTTACTTATAAAATCGTCTATGCTATAATTTGTATGTGAAAGTTTTTGTGATAAGTAAAAATCTGCCAGTTGTGTTCCACTGTCTTTTATTGAATTAAACGACGTAATTAAAGCTTTCACAGCCGAATCAAATTCATAATCAGATATATTACCTGATTTTATCTCCTCTACTTGCTTTTGTATTATTTCCAATGCTTTTTTGTAATTTGCAATTTCAATGCCTGACATTATAAGCATTAATCCTTTAAACCTTTCTAACCTTGTCTGAGCATAATATGCAAGGCTTTCTCTCTCCCTAACATTCATGAATAGCTTAGAGAACGGTCCTCCGCCTAAAACACCGCTTAGCACTAAAAGCGGAAAATACTGATCTTCCCACGGATTTACATTCGTCCTGTACCCTAAAGTAAGCTTCCCCTGAGTAACGTCAAATCTATCTTCTACATATTTTACTTTATCGATCTTTTTGAATATAGGCGTATCTGGAATCACATCTATACTCGTTCTCTCTATTTTAAAATATTTATTGAACAACTCTTTCACCTTGTCTACATCCACATTTCCTACAACAAATATATCTATTGGAAGCCTTTTAATCGCTTTTTTATAATATTCATAGAGATTTTTTTCATCTATCTTATCAACATCATCTACATTTCCAAGTTCATAAATAGAGTAATCTTCATCTTTGCACATTTCTTCAATACACCTTTCAACGGCATATTTAGTCTTTTCATTTATCCGGGAATTAATCAGATTTTTCTGCTTCTCTTTCTCTTGCTGCACATACGTTTGTTCAAAGCCATCATTTGATATTAAGGGATTCAAAAGTATATCTGATATAAACTTAATGCTATCTTCTAAGATATCTTCTTTTAAATATGTGCCATCTACAATTTCTAACTTAAATTGCGCTATCTGCCTCTCACCTTTTTTGTAAACAGAAAAAGCAAACGTAGCACCGTAAAGATCTTCTAAATGCTTTGTTATTTCTTTGTAAGTTTTAAAGCTATAGCTTCCTCTTCTCAAAATCGATGGCAGCAATGCAAATTTAGCTGTTTCATCACTTAGTTTATTGCTTATGTATATATTAATTGTTACCGTCTTAAACTTATTAAGCTTATTGACATAAAGCTTAATACCGTTTGCAAGGTTCTCCTTTATAATGGGCATATTTTTTCACTCCTTCTATAATAATCCAGTTGACCTTAATTATATTCAAAAAGAACAGACATGTCAACAAAACATAAACCCGGGTTTCCCCAGGTTTATATTATGCACTTGGCGTAATCCTTTTTAGTATTTCCGTAATTTGTTTAGTGAATTCGGATAACGGCCTTCCAGCAGCAATTCCTTTTGCAATATTGTTTATCCTTGTATATAAGTCAGGATCAGATGTAACAGACACATTCTTAATTCCTTTATCAGTATCTCTCACTGTCTTTTCCACTTTTTTCTTAACCTGTGTCTCATGAGTACCTTAGACATTGGCTTTCATGTCAATACCTACAATGGCGGTATTTCCAGATATAACTACAGTAGCCTTATTGACCTCAGGCAGTTTCGCTACATTGCTGGCTATTTTTGCAGCTCTTACACTTTGCGGCACAGGTCTTTTTGCTGGAGCAGGTGTAGTAGGTGCTGGTGTTGTAGGTGTTGGTGTTGTCGGTACTCTTGACGGTGCAGGAGTCGTCATGCCTGGCGATGGAGCTGGTGTCGTTCTAGGCGTTGTAGGAGTATATCTAGTCGGCGACGGCTTTTTAGATGCCTTACAACCTGTCAAAGATATAGACAATGCCATTATCAATGTTAAAATTATTAAAAAAATTTTTCTACTCTTTTTCAATTCAAACACCTCCAATCAATATTTTGCTCAGATGAAGTCAATTTATTACAATCTTTAATGTAAATTATTGCCAATGTTCAGGTTTGAAGTTTTGTAGTTTTTCATATATAATTCTATTTGATAGATTTTAGAAAAATTTTTCTTGATTTTAAAAAGCGGAGGAATATAAATGGAAATAGGAATAGTTGGTCTACCTAATGTTGGAAAAAGCACGATTTTTAATGCAATAACACAAGCAGGCGCCGAATGTGCAAATTATCCTTTCTGTACGATAGAGCCTAATGTAGGAATAGTATCTGTACCCGACAAAAGGCTTAATGAGTTAGCAAACATTGTGAATCCTCAAAAGATAATACCTGCTACGATAAAATTTGTTGACATAGCAGGACTGGTAAAGGGTGCCAGCAAAGGTGAAGGCTTAGGCAATAAATTTTTATCACACATAAGAGAAGTCGATGCAATATTAAATGTTGTAAGGTGTTTTGAAGATAGCAACATAACACACGTTGAAGGCAGTATTGATCCAATAAGAGATATCGAAATAATAACATTAGAGCTTATACTGGCTGATTTAGAAGTTATTGAAAAGCGAATTGCTAAGACTTCTAAATACGCAAAAAATGATAAATCTGCAGCATTTGAATTAAATATACTAGAAAAAATCAAAAGTACTCTAGATGATGGAAAGCCTGTACGCACGATGAATTTCGATGAAGATGAGCTTCCATTTGTGAATCAGCTTATGCTTTTAACGTCAAAGCCGGTCATGTACGCTGCTAATATATCTGAGGACGATCTTATATCTGGAAACGAAAATGAATATGTTAAGAAGCTTAAAGAGTTTGCAAAAAATGAAAAATCTGATGTGATTGTAATATCAGCAAAAATCGAAGAAGAGCTTTCATCTCTCCCAGATGAAGAAAAAT
>JASBVU010000068.1 GCA_029960905.1 Thermoanaerobacterium sp. | reverse complement strand
TAAACCCAGATGAATGTGTTGCAATCGGAGCTGCAATTCAAGGTGGTGTATTAGGAGGCGAAGTTAAAGACGTCTTATTGCTTGATGTTACGCCACTTTCACTTGGTATTGAAACGCTGGGTGGTGTATTCACAAAATTAATAGAAAGGAACACCACGATTCCTACAAAGAAGAGCCAGATATTCTCTACTGCGGCAGATGGACAGACATCTGTTGAGATACATGTTTTGCAAGGTGAAAGACCGATGGCTCGGGACAATAAAACTCTTGGAAGATTTACATTGACTGGAATTCCGCCTGCTCCAAGAGGAGTGCCTCAGATAGAAGTTACATTTGATATTGATGCTAATGGTATTGTCCATGTTTCTGCAAAAGATTTAGGTACAGGAAAATCTCAGAACATAACAATCACTTCTTCTTCTAATTTAAGCGAAGAAGAGATAAACAGGATGATGAATGAGGCAAAACAGCACGAAGAAGAAGACAGAAGGAGAAAAGAAGAGATAGAAGTAAGAAACAATGCAGATTCATTAATATATCAAGCCGAAAAGACCATGAAAGATTTGGCAGACAAGATGACACAGCAAGAAAAAGATGATATAAATAAAGAGATAGAAAATGTAAGAAAAGCTCTTGAAGGCAGCGACATTAACGCTATAAAAAGTGCTTCAGAAAAATTGTCACAGGCATTTTACAATGTGTCTTCACGCATATATCAACAGACAGGCAGTGCAGGTCAGACAAATAGCTATAGCAGCAATGATGGAACATCTAATAAAGAAAATGTATATGAAGCAGACTATAGGATGGAAGATGACAACAAAGAAAATAAATAAGAACCAGGGCAATCCTGGTTCTCATTCATGTTGAGAAAGGCAGGTGATGTGTATGGCTAAAGATTATTATGCAATATTAGGTCTTGATAAAAATGCCAGCGATGAAGATATAAAGAAGGCTTACAGAACTCTTGCAAAAAAGTACCATCCCGACTTAAATCCAGGCAATAAAGAGGCAGAACAAAAGTTTAAAGAGATAAATGAAGCATATCAGATTTTGTCTGACCCTCAGAAAAAAGCTCAGTATGATCAATTTGGTGATGCGGCATTTAATCAAGGTGGTTTTAATCAAGGAGATTTTGGTGGCTTTGGTGGTTTTGGCCAGGGTGGATTTGATTTTGGCGGTTTTGGTGACATTTTTGGTGATATATTTGGCGATATGTTCGGTGGTAGTGCTAGAAGAAAAACCGGTCCTCAAAAAGGGAATGACATAAGGATTAATTTAACTTTGTCTTTTGAAGAAGCCGCATTTGGCGTAGAGAAAGAAATTGAAGTTGAAAGATATGAAAAATGCGATAGATGCAATGGTACAGGTGCAAATCCGGGCACGAAAATAGAGGTATGCCCCGAATGTAATGGTACAGGTGAGGTCAGAATAACACAAAATACGCCGTTTGGCAGGATAGTCAATGTAAGAACATGTCCTAGGTGCCATGGCGATGGCAGGATAGTCAAAGATCCATGCTCAAAGTGCCATGGAACTGGGAAAATAAGAAGACTAAGGAAACTTAAAGTCAATATACCTGCTGGAATTGATGAAGGACAAATGGTATCATTAAGAGGTGAAGGTGAACCAGGGGAAAGAGGAGGAGCTAATGGAGATCTTTTTATTGTAATAAGCATAAAACCACATAAGGTATTCAAGCGGGATGGATTTAATGTTTTGCTTAAAATGCCCATAAGCTTTGTAGATGCTGCACTTGGTGCAGAGATAGAAGTTCCTACTCTTGACGGCAAAGCTATATACAATATTCCACCTGGAACTCAAACTGGAACGGTGTTTAGGCTTAGAAATAAAGGAATACCTCATATTAATGGAAGAGGACGTGGTGATGAATTCGTAGAAGTGTATATTGATGTTCCTAAAAAATTGACAGAAAAGCAAAAAGAGCTATTGAGGGAGTTTGGTAAGCTTAGCAATGATAGTGGCAGTAAATCATTTTTTCAAAAAGTAAAAGATGCTTTTGGAGCATAAAAAAAGGGTGATATGATTGAAATGGCTTGAAGTTAAAGTTACGACTTCAGTAGAAGCAGAGGAAGCTATAACAAATATAATGCATGAAGTTGGTGCAGGCGGCGTTGTCATCGAAGATCCTAATGATTTAAAGATGTTGAATGATAGCAATGAATGGGATTATGTTGATCCTGATATGATTGTAAATAGCGATAAAGTTGTAATATCAGCTTATTTTCCTCTTACTCCGAATACAATTGATAAATTAAGCATCATTAAAGATAGGATAATCGGACTTAAAGAATATAATTTGGATATTGGGAATTTTACGTTTGAGACGACTGAAGTTGATGATGAAGATTGGGCAAACAGTTGGAAAAAGTACTACAAGACTTTTAAGATCGGCAAGCGTGTTGTCATAAAACCATCGTGGGAAGATTACAAACCTGAAGAAAATGAGATAGTAGTTGAATTGGATCCAGGAATGGCCTTTGGTACAGGCAGCCATGAGACCACAAAGATGTGCATAGAGTTTTTAGAAGATAATGTTAAAAGTGGCGATACAGTTTTTGATGTTGGATGCGGTACAGGCATATTGTCAATTGTGAGTTCTAAGTTGGGTGCGAAAAAAGTCTTTGCAGTTGATGTTGATGAAGTTGCATTGAAAGTGGCATCTACAAATGTCAAATTAAACAAACTGGATAATATCGAGGTTTTAAAAAGCGATCTTTTGAAAGAGCTAAATGGTGAAGCGGATTTAATAGTTGCAAATATCATAGCTGATATAATAATAAAAGCTACTTTTGACATTCATGAAAAACTTAAAGAAAATGGATTGTTTATATCAAGTGGAATAATTAAAGATCGGAAAGATGATGTCTTAAATGCTATTTCTGAATATTTTGATATTATTGAAATCAAAGAAGACGGTGAATGGGTTGCAATATTATCAAGGAAAAAGTGAGTGCAGTGAGAAAATTTTTTATAAAGGATGAAGATATAAAAGATGGCATAGTCAGAATATATGGTGACGATGCGCATCATATAAAAGACGTATTAAGATTAAAGATTGGAACTAATTTAGTGGTTTCTAATGGTGTGAAACAATACAATGCTTCTATTTTTTCTATTGAAAGCACATCTGTTTTATTAAAGATAGTTGATGAGTTTCATCAAATTGTGGAGAGTACTATAAATGTGACTTTGTTTCAAGGGCTCCCAAAATCTAATAAAATGGATTTGATTGTTCAAAAGTCCACAGAAATTGGAATAAAAAAGATTGTACCTGTTGAAACCGAATTTTCTGTCATAAAAGTGAAAGAAAAAAGCATAGGCAACAAAATAAACAGGTGGAATAAAATCTCTCAAGAAGCATCAAAACAATCTGGAAGATTGACAGTGCCAGAAGTGTTGGAGCCAGTAAGTTTTGATATTGCTGTAAATTATATTTATGATTTTGATTTATGTATAATACCGTATGAAAGAGAATTCAATGTGAGGTTAAAAGATGTGCTAAAGGAAAACCATGACGCGAAAAATATTTGTATTTTTATTGGACCTGAAGGTGGTTTTTCTGATCATGAAGTGGCTATGGCGACTAAAAATGGTGCTGTGCCTGTCACATTAGGTCCAAGGATTTTAAGAACGGAAACAGCCGGTATCGTGGCTGGTTCTATCATTTTGTACGAATTAGGAGATTTAGGATAGATGACTTTTATCTTTGCCTCTTAAATTTTATGAGGCTTATTTTTTTATCTTCTATTAAATGCTATAATAAATTTTGAGTTTTATAACAAACAATATAGGAGGAATATTACGAAGTGGCAAAGGCGAATATAGCTTTAGATGCTCACGAATTTTATGATATATATGGTCGTAAAAAAACCGTATCATTTTTTACATTAGGTTGCAAAGTAAATCAATATGAGACAGAAGCCATGGCTGAGATTTTCAAGAGTTCAGGATACGATGTGGTGGATTTTGATAAATATGCTGATGTATATGTTATAAATACATGCACTGTAACTGGTCGAGGCGACATGAAATCAAGGCAGGAAATAAGAAAGGCGAAAAAAATCAATCCAGATTCTGTGATTGCTGTAGTCGGATGTTATTCACAAGTGGCGTCAAATGAAGTTATGAACTTGCCTGAAGTCAATGTTGTTTTAGGTACTAAAAATAAAGGAGAAATAGTCAAATTAGTAGAAAAAGCGACGATTGACAAAAAGGTTAATGCTGTTGAAGATGTATTTAAGGATAAAAAATTTGAAGAACTTAAAATATCGGCACAAGAAGGACATACACGGGCATATTTAAAGATACAAGATGGATGCAATCAATACTGCACTTACTGTATTATACCGTATGCCAGAGGACCCATAAGAAGCAGAAAGCCCGATGATATATTGGATGAAGTTAAAAGATTGAGAGATAATGGTTATAAAGAAGTAGTATTGACAGGTATACACGTAGCATCTTATGGCAAAGACTTGGAAAATGCAAATTTGCTTGATATAATAAAGATGATACATGAAATTGAAGGTATTGAAAGAATACGCATGAGTTCAGTGGAGCCTACATTTTTAACAGAGGATTTCGTTAGAGAAGTTTCTCTTTTGCCAAAATTCTGCAGGCATTATCATATTTCATTGCAAAGCGGTTCGGACAGTGTTCTTAAAAGAATGGGCAGGAGATACACAACAAGCGAATACAAAAAAATTGTTGAGAGAGTTAGAAAGTACATCAAAGATGTGGCAATAACCACTGATATAATGGTAGGATTTCCAGGGGAAACTGAAAAAGAGTTTAGCGAAACTTACAAATTTGCCAAAGATATAGAATTCAGCAAGATGCACGTTTTTAAGTATTCAAGGCGAGCGGGAACAAAAGCGGCAGATTACCCTGACCAAATCAAAAATTCTGTCAAAGAAGAAAGAAGTAAGATATTAATTAAGCTTTCAGAAGAATGCGAATTGAAATTTTACAAAAGGTTTTTAGGCAGTACTTTAAATGTGCTATTTGAACAGAGGATTAAAGAGCTTGAAGGTTATGTGGAAGGACTTACTGACAACTATATAAGAGTTGCAGTAGAATCAGATTTAAACATTAAAAACAAAATATTACCTGTAGAACTGATAGATTTAAAAAAAGATTTTGTTATTGGTAAGGTAGTTGAAGGAGGTGAAATAGATTGAGTGATTGTATTTTTTGCAAGATTATAAATAGGGAGATTGAGTCAAAAATAATTTACGAAGATGATTATGTGGTTGCCTTTCCAGATATTAATCCACAAGCGCCGGTTCACTTGCTTATAGTTCCAAAAGCTCATATTGATTCTCCATTGGATATTGATGATGGAAATAAAGAGCTTGTAGGACATGTCTACATAATTGCAAAAAAGCTGGCTAAACAGTATGGGATTGATAGCAAAGGATACAGGATAGTGTCCAATTGTGGCGACGACGGTGGACAAACTGTTCACCATATACATTTTCATCTTTTAGGCGGAAGATTTATGACATGGCCTCCAGGGTAAACATTGACACAAATTGGTTTTTAGATTATAATATATTAAGATATCCCAATAATATTTGCAGCAATAAACGCAGCTTACATTTGGCAGTTTATCCGGAGGGAGGGAGATTACAGTGTCAGAAGTTCGAGTTGGAGAAAATGAGTCCCTTGATAATGCATTGAGAAGATTTAAGCGTCAATGCTCAAGAAGTGGCGTCCTTTCTGAATTAAGGAAAAGGGAACATTATGAAAGCCCAAGCGTAAAACGTAAAAAGAAATCAGAAGCAGCTAGAAAAAGAAAGTACAAATTTGGGAAATAAGGAAGTGTGATTATGGCCCTTAAGGATCGATTGTACAAAGATATGGTTGATGCTATGAAGTCAAAGGATACATTCAGAAAGAATATATTAAGCATGGTTAGATCTTCAATATTGCAAGTAGAAAAGGATACAGGAAAAGTCCTTGATGATGAAGGGGTCATTAATGTAATTTCAAGAGAAATAAAACAAAGAAAAGAAGTTTTGCCTGAATACGAAAAAGGTGGCAGGCAAGATTTGGTAGATAAAGCAAATCGTGAAATAGAAATTATGCTTGAATATATGCCACAGCAGCTTACCGATGATGAAATAGATGAAATTGTTAGAGGTGTCATCGATGAGACAGGTGCGACAAATAAAAATGACATAGGGATGGTTATGAGCAAAGTGATGCCCATTGTAAAAGGCAAAGCTGATGGCAATAAAGTTAAGATGATAGTCTCGCAACACTTACAATGATAAAAAAACTTGGTACTTAGATGTATCAAGTTTTTTTATGTTTTTATGACATGGAACATAGGATCCGTGTTTTTTTATTTTGTTTTAAAAATCCTTAAAAGAATGTTTTTACTTGAAGATTCATAAGATTTAACGGGAGGAGGCTTTATCATGAAGTCAAATACCATAAAAGAAGGAATTCTAAATTTAGTAGATTTTCCTAAAGATGTTCTGCTGAATCTCCCTAAGATAACAGTAATAGGTAATACACAAATTACCGTGGAAAATCATAGAGGCATAATAGAATATATTCCTGAAAGGATAAGGATCAATTCTACAATAGGCATGATTAGAATAACAGGGAAAAATATGATTATAAATTCAGTTATGACAGAAATATTGGTTATTACTGGTAAAATATTGAGCATAGAAATAATTGTATAAATCAGTTTACTTGTCTTGCCAATAATCAGAAAAAGGCAAAAAGGAGGTATTTGCTTGCTGGCCATAAAATTGTGGAATTTTTTATACGGGTATGCTATTATAAGAATAGAAGGCTTATCAATAGAGAGATTTTTAAACCTTGTTATATCCAAAAACATATATGTATGGGATGTAGAAAGAACAAACCACACGACAATAGTAGCAAAGATCAGTTTAAAAGGATTTAAGCTGCTTTTGCCGTATACAAAAGTGACGAATTGCAGGGTATACATCATTGAAAAAAGAGGATTGCCGTTTATTATTTTTTATCTAAAGAGAAGAAAAATGTTAGTCTTAGGTGCACTAGCATGTATCGTGTTGGCATACCTTTTTTCAATGTTTATATGGTCTATTGAAATAGATAGTGGACAAAATATTAGTGAGGCTTCTATAATTTCAGAGCTTGATAAATTAGGGCTTAAAGCTGGTGCTTTGAAATCGTCAATAGATATTCATAAAATTCAACAAGAATTTTTGATGGATGAAAAAGATGTAGCGTGGATCGGCATCGACATAAAAGGTACAAAAGCCATAGTAAAGGTTGTAAAGAAGACTACTCCACCTGCTATAATAGATGAAAATGTGCCATGTAATATAATAGCTAAAAAAGATGGTATAATATATAAAATGACAGTATTAGAAGGTGATGCTGTCAAAAAAGTTGGAGATACTGTAAAGATAGGAGATGTTTTAATATCTGGAATAATTGAAAGACCTAACACTAACACACGGTTTGTCCATTCAATGGGTACGATACTGGCGAGAGTTTGGTATGAAGGTTATGCAGATGTTAATTTAACACAGCAAAAATACAAGAGGACTGGAAGAAAAATTACTATGACAAAAATTTCAATGGGTAGCAGTACCTTAACTCTTTCGTCGAGAAAAATTGATTTTAAAAATTACGATAAAGAAGTAAGAAATGTCACTTCTTCCACATCTCCAATAAGAATCGTAAACGAAACATATTACGAGACTGTGCCGATTGAAGTAAGACTGACGAAAGACGAAGCAGGAAAATTGGCAGTGGAAAATGCTCTTAAAAATATTACACCTGCTTTTGGAAAAGATGCTAAAATAGTTAGTAGACAAGAAAAGACAACAATGATAACCACAAATTTGTTGCGAGCTGATGTCATAGTCGAAGTGATAGAAGACATTGGTACACAAGAAAACATCAATTATAATACGGAGGTAAAAATTGAAAGAAGTAACAATTGATATCAATAATATAGAACAAGCTGCAAATTTGTTTGGCAAGTTTGATGAAAACATAAAATTGATTGAAGAGGGAATGGATGTAAAAATTGTCGTCCGCGATGATATGATTAAAATCAGTGGGGAAGACGCTAATGTGGATGGAGCAGAAAAGGTGTTTAGTGAG
>JASBVU010000067.1 GCA_029960905.1 Thermoanaerobacterium sp. | reverse complement strand
GTGTTGAAGAAGTTTGACAACTGCATCATCGTAAATCCAGGTTCTACATCTTTAAGCAAAAGAGATGATGGAATAAATACTATAAGCATAATTGATGACGATAGTATCTATATTTTAGACATAGACACAGGCAATAAGATAATTGAAATAAAAAACTAAAACCACCTGTTTAGGTGGTTTTAATCATATCTATACGACTTTTACTATCTTTTCATATCCATTTCTCTTTAACCTTGGATACAGTGTTTTGCTTTCATCGAAGTATCCGAGAGATATAAGCATCACTACGACCTTGTCATCAGGTATACCAAAAGCTTCTTTTAACTTATCTTCCTCAAAGCCGATCATTGCATGTGAGTCAACACCGTAGTATTTTGCAGCATACATTATGGACATGCTTAAAAGTGATGTATTTCTAACAGCAAAATTGTTTGCCTTTAAGTCTGTATTGTACAGCATGTTTTTAGCAAATTCAATGCTTCCTTGTATCTTGTCGTCAGGAATTCCGACATCTCTCATATACCACCATGCGGGATTGTCTTCCTTATATGCGTTTTTATCACCTATCATGATTAAAGTGACCGGTGCATCAAGTATCTTTGGCTGTTTCAATGCAACGTCATAAAGTTTTTCCTTTGCTTCCTTTGACTTTACAGCGATTATTTCCCAAGGCTGTAAGTTGAATGCTGAAGGTGTTAATGCAGCTAAATCAATTATTTTTTTTAATGTCTCTTCATCAAGATCTTTATTTTTATCAAAGAAATTGACAGAACGCCTTTCTTCAAATACTTCTTTTAAATCTTTCATAATTTTTCCTCCTAATTTTGAAGCTACACCTAAATTATACCATACGTTTTTAAAAAAACAAAGAAATCAGATAGATATACTATGTAATATGATTACACTGAAAAAAGTTGTATAATATATGTGGACAAAATTTTGCATTGGAGGTCTTTTTATGGATTGGAATGAGATAAGAGGGAAAGCAAGGGAAAACATGAAAGGCTACTGCAGAGGATGTAAAAGATGTGATGGCATTGCATGTGCAGGTGAAGTCCCCGGCATGGGAGGAACAGGGACAGGAAATGGTTTTATAGAAAACATAAAGGCATTAGACAGATGGAAAGTCAAACTAAAGACACTTCATGATGTTCTAAAGCCCGACATAAGCACATTTTTTCTCGATTATAAAGTCGAGATGCCTATTTTTGCTGCTCCAATGACAGGACTTAAGGGAAATGCAGGTGGATATTTGTCTGAACGTGAATACGATATGATGGTTGCAGAAGCGTGTAAAAATGTAGGAACGATATTTATGTCAGGCGATGCAAATGATAAGGACATGTATCCTGCAGGCATCGATGCTATAAAATCAACAGGTGTTTTAGGCATACCATTTTCTAAACCTCGGACAGTAGATGAGATAATAGAGAAGGCGAAAGTTGCCAAAGAAGCAGGTGCTATAGCATTTGGCGTCGATGTGGATGGGGCTGGGCTTATTATGATGGTAAGAAGCGGTCAGTTTGTAGGACCAAAATCGAGAAAAGAGATCGAGATGATAGTTAAAAATGTTGAGCTTCCTTTAATATTAAAAGGCATCATGACGGCAGAAGAGGCAGTGGTTGCAGCAGAAGCAGGTACCAAGGCAATTGTCGTTTCAAACCACGGAGGAAGAGTATTAGATCACACGATGGGAACTGCTGATGTTCTACCGGGCATTGCAAAAGCCGTTGGCGACAAAATCGATGTATTGGTGGACGGTGGCGTAAGAACAGGGATAGACGTTCTAAAGATGCTGTCATTGGGAGCAAAAGCCGTTTTGATAGGAAGACCTATAATGATTGCTGCACACGGCGGGGGAAGAGAAGCCATAGAGTTTTATCTCAATAAGGTTGCTGATGAGTTGTATCAGGCGATGATTCTCACTGGATGCAAAGATTTAAAGAACGTACCAGAAGTGTATAAAGCAAGCTGATATATTAAAAACTTCTCAACCAAAACAATCTAAAACAAGACATGCAAGAGTTGAAAAGTACATAGAAAAAATCTTAAGCGGGAAAGGATTAAATGACTAAATGGCGGGTGCTTCCGCCTCTTTTTATTTTTATGAAGATATTATAAAATCTATTGACAATTATACATTCTAGTGTTATATAATTATATAACAGTATAAAGCTTAAGGAGGTTGTTTTATGAAAAATAATTTGATTGAAGCGGTTGTTTTTCTTTTATCCATTATTGTAATTCTCGTTGGATTTGCAGTTGTCATTTCTAAAAAGACTTTTAACATGCAATTGCTTAAGAGATTTAATGAAGGCAGAGTGATGAGGCTAATCGTTTCGTTAGTATGTATATTTTTAGCTTGGATTATGCCATGGTTTTCTGTTAAGATGTTGCTGGCCATCGCAGCTTTTGGACTTTTAATCAGCATCTTTCCCATTAAAAAGAGTACCTCACATGTATCAATCGCAATTGTAGTTATACTTTTTGGATTTGTTGCATTAGGGCTCATATTGATACCTGTAGGGCTATACACTTATCAAGGTATTGGAGGCGTTTCAAATAGCATATTGCGAATAGCAAGCAGTTTTCCAATAGATGTTAAGAGTACAGCTGATAATAGCCCTCGCATTGATGGAAGCGAGAGAATAATGCCTGATAAGAAAATATCATTGAAGAATGTAAAGAATGTTAATATAACAGTAAAAGGTGGAATAGAGCTAAAATTTACAAACGATGATACTATTTACATTCCATCAGAATTGAATGTCAAAAGCGATAATGGTGTTTTAACAGTTTTTGAGACAAGTCCAAAGCAAAATACCACTTATGTAGTTGAATTGGGAACTGATCCGCATGAGGCTGTAGATATAAGATGTGCGGACATTGAGATCACTGGCAGTGGTAGTTTCAATAATTTTAGATTAAATTCGGCAGATTCTTTAATAAATGGCAATATATTTTCCGATAACGATGTATATATAAATTGTGCAGGATTGAGATTGACAGGAAACTTAAAAGGAAAAGTTTTAAACATTAATAGTGCTGGTACAACATTGAATGGAGAATTAAACTTCAATAAAATAGTGGTTAATTCAGTAGGCTTGTCTGTAAATGCTAGTTCGAGATTTAATGACTTTAATATTAATTCTACGGGTTTGTATGGAAAAATCGATATTTTAAATAGCAGTAATGAAGGTGGAGATATTAGTGTAAGTTCAACAGGTGGTTCATTAACTGTGGTAAATAAGAACAAAGCTCCGATAAACATTAATACTTCCGGATTTATAAAAATAACTAGAGAGTGATTGTAAAAATGTTGCGAAAAGTAGATAAACACAGTGGAGTTCCTGCATATCTGCAGATAGTAAATATGATAAAATCGGAAATTTTGCTTGGAAACCTTCAAAAAGGATCGCAACTTTCTTCAATACGTGAATTGCAACAAATTTTTGACGTGAATATCAACACTGTATTAAAAGCATTGGAGAAGTTAAAATCAGAAGGGTATATTGAAGCAGAACAAGGCGTAGGATATTTTGTTAAAAAAGATTTTGACGTTGATAAAAAGATTATAGAAATAATAAAAACATGTGTAGCTAAGTTAAAAGACAATAGTATAGATTATTATACGGCGATATTGATATTTGAGGAGGTCTGGAAAAATGAGTGATTATAAAAGTAGCTTTGTATTGGAGCTTAAAAAGATGGACGTTTATTTTGAAAAAGAATTGACGGAGAAAACAGGAAGAATTGCGATCTTGATGTTAGTACTTTTAATACCAAGTCTTTTTGTCAAAGAATTTGCAATACTGTTTTTATCATCATCTTTGCTAATACATGATATACGTCATCAAAACGCTGAACTTTTGTATTCTTTGCCTTTTTCAAAAAAAGAGTTATTTCATTTCAACCTGATTTTTTTGTGCTTTGTCGTTTTTGCTACTTCTGCCTTTGGTGAAATTTTTTTAGGTGATACAATTATTGAAAAATTAGAGTTCATTTTAAGAAGCTTGACATTATTATTCTCAATATTTGGAATTCAGATGATACTCTCTGAATTCAATATTGATGCAGTAGTGTTTAGCTTTATTATAGTGATTTTTGATGCGATTTTAGGCAATTTTGGAACACCTGATATAAACAGTTCTGATTTCAATCCTTACAGCTTGATAAGTTTTACAAAGCAGGGAAATTTGGCAATGGCGCTGATATTTTCAATACTGATTTGTTTTATTAGTTATTTAATATACACGAGAAAGGACGGTGAAAATCATCATGAAGGCTTTGGAAGTAATAAACTTAAGCAAACAGATTGATGGAAAACAAATTCTATCAGACGTAAGTTTTTCTGTGTCAGAAGGGGAAATAATGGCGCTTGTTGGGCCTAATGGTGCAGGGAAAACCACCACATTAAAATGCATAATGGGTATCACGGGGAAAGATGCAGGTGAAATATTCATTTTTGAACAGCCTTTCAGTGCAAAACTTAAAACAGACATGGCGTTTGTTTCAGAAAATAGAAAAGTTTTTGCTAATCTAAGTTTAGAAGATTATCGTAAAATGTATAAGACACTTTATCCAAATTGGGATGACAGCTTTTTTAAAAATCTTATTTCGCAATATGGATTTAATTTAAAACAAGAGATGCAGAAATTTTCAGGAGGACAAAATACACTCTTGATGTCAATTTTAGCTTTTTCTACAAATGCAAAATTGGTTATTCTTGATGAACCAACTCAGCACCTTGACCCGGCGGTACGATTTGAACTTATAGAAATGATAAAAGAATATGTCAATGATAAAAAAGGGACCGTATTGCTTTCTTCTCATGAGATATATGAGTTAGAGGAATATGCTTCAAGTTTTGCTATCATAAAAAATGGAAGAATAATTTACTCAGATTCAATAGATGAAGCGAAACAAAAGCACAGGATATTAAATATAAACAAAAATGTAAAAGGTACAAAAGTAATAGCTGTAATAAATGACGAGGTTTTGGTCAAGACAGATGAAGATATTGGTGATTTTCCTCGTTTAAATCAAATTATTGTGGGATATCTAAAGAGCACAGAGGAAAATTTTTAAACAAGTTATTCACTTTGATGATTCAATTTGATAAAATATCTTTATATATAGATATAGTTGAATATGTTCAAAGGGGGACATTGAAGTGAAAAACATTGTCATTTACGATTCGACATTGAGAGATGGAGCTCAATCACAAGGGATTTCCTTTACAGTATCAGATAAAATAAAGATTGTTGAGCTTTTAGACGATTTTGGCGTAGATTACATTGAAGCTGGAAATCCCGGTTCTAATCCTAAAGATATGGAATTTTTCGATATTATAAAAAGAAAAAGTTTGAAAAATTCCAAGTTGATAGCATTTGGCAGCACAAGAAGGGCGAACACACCTGTCGAGAAGGATGCTAATGTCAGCTCGCTTTTATTGGCGGAGACAGAATATGTGGCAGTGTTCGGCAAATCATGGGATTTCCATGTTAGTGAGATATTGCGAACGACTTTAGATGAAAATCTCAATATGATATATGATACGATAAACTATTTAAAAAATCAGGGTAAAAAAGTTGTATTTGATGCAGAACATTTTTTTGATGGCTTTATGGAGAATCCAGAGTACGCATTAAAAACCCTTCAGGTGGCTTATGACGCAGGCGCAGACAGCATTTGCCTTTGTGACACAAAAGGCGGAATGTTTCCTATGGAAATATACGATATAACCAAAAAGGTTGTAGATAAATTTGATTGTGAGATAGGCATACACGCTCACAATGACAATGGAATGGCTGTTGCCAATTCTATAATGGCTGTAGAGGCAGGTGCGGTACAAGTTCAAGGTACGATAAACGGCTATGGTGAAAGATGTGGAAATGCAAATCTGTGTACAATTTTACCAAATTTGCAGTTTAAAAAAGGAATAAAGTGCGTTGAAGATGACAAGATGAAAGAGCTTACTGTGCTTTCAAGAAGAGTAAGTGAAATAGCCAATGCGGCACCAGATGAAAGAGCTCCGTACGTAGGGAGAAATGCATTTGCACATAAGGCTGGTATGCACTCAGATGCCGTTTGCAAAAATACAAGATCTTATGAAATCATTGATCCTGAACTGGTGGGAAATGAAAGAGTGCTTTTATTGTCAGAAGTTGCCGGTAGAAGTGCTTTAATAGGCATAGTAAATGAAGTGGATCCAACCATAGACCGCGATTCTGATAAGACGAAAGAGATATTAGAAAAGCTAAAAGAAATGGAATTTAAAGGATATAAGTACGAAGGTGCTGAAGGTTCATTAAAGCTTTTGATATTGAAGACGCTGGGACTTTATAAACCTTCATTTAGGCTTATAGAATTTAAAGTCATAGTCAATGAACCATCTGTTGATGATGTAAATTCATCTGCACTCATAAAGATCGAAGTAGATGGGCAAGAAGAAATAACCGCTGCAGAAGGTGATGGACCTGTAAACGCACTTGATAAGGCAGTCAGAAAGGCTTTAGAGAGGTTTTACCCAGAAGTCAAGGAGATGAAACTTACAGATTACAAAGTAAGAGTATTAGACTCTAATTCTGCTACAGCGGCTAAAGTAAGAGTAATAATAGAGTCGTCCGATGGAAACGAAGTTTGGAGTACCATCGGTGTGTCGACAGATATAATAGATGCAAGCTGGATAGCACTTGTGGACTCAATAGAGTATAAACTTAATAAAAAATGATAAAAACTCCATCTAGTTTTTTAGATGGAGTTTTATCTTGAGACGTCTTAACATATATAATAAAATAAATATGCAATTTGTTTTTGTGGGAGTTGATAAATTGAAGGAGATATTTTTTGGGCCTTTTTGCAACAATATTAGAGATATGCTTATTGAGAAGTCGATGGAAACCATAAGAAATGGAAACCGAGCTTTATACATATTGCCTTCCCGCGAGGCGATGTTTGATGTAAGAGATAAGTTTATCAAATTAAATGGTGGTATTGTAGATACGGATATATTAGTGTTTGAAGATCTATCGATGCTTTTGTGCGGTGATCTTATAAAAGATTACACGATAATATCGACTTATGAGATAAAAGAAATTTTAAGAAATATTTTATGGAAATCTCACTACAATGGTTATTATAGAAATGTGAAAGACAAGGCAGGGTTCTTAAAATCTGTTTTAAGTTTCATAAAGACAGCGAAGAGAAACATGTTAAATCCTAATGATATTAAAAAAATCGCCAATGGATCAAAAAGAAATGTGTTGAAAGAAAAGTTAAATAATTTAGCGGGAATTTATATTGAGTATGAGGAGTACAAGAATAAAAATGGATTGATTGATGTAGACGATATTTCAGTTAAAGCCTTTCAATATGCAAATAGTTCAAATTATTTCAGTAGAATAGGAATTGTCGTAATAGATGGCTTTATAAATTTAGACGGCGTAAATATGCAATTGTTGAAAAAGATGGCACTAAATAGCAGTTATGATATTTACGTCAATATTCCATTTAAAAATGAGTATAATGAAGGCTTTATAAAAAATGGCATCGTAAAAGATTTATTAGAAATTGGCTTTAGGTTAAACGAAACGATGGAAGAAAGTACCGATGATAGCAATGTTAAGAAAGCTTCTAAATACTTGTATTCAGGAAAAGAGATTATTAAAAGTGCAGACGGAACTATTGCGATACTCAATAGCCCATCGATTGAGCATGAAGTAAGAGAGACTGCAAGATTAATAAAGAAAAAGATAGTTTTTGAAAAAGTGAAGCCGGAAAGTATTGCTGTATTTGTAAAAAATATTGATGAATATAGAGAAAAAATAATTGATATTTTTAATGAGATGAACATTCCCTTAAGGCTTAATTATAGTAAAAAGTTAATATCAATGCCAATTACAAACGATGTTTTCAATTTGATCTATTATAAATTAAACCATGATTTCAAAAGTTTTAATAACATAATGAAATCGAGGTATTTGATGCCTAACGAAATAATTAGTCTATACAGTAAAGCATTAAAACTGTCAGATGCATCAGATGGAAATTATGAAGAAGAAATTTTATCTGCATTAAAAGATAGTGAGTCTTTAAAAGCAGAGTTTGAAAAATTAAAAAAATACATCGACATACTTGACGTCGTGCGGGAGGCGGACCGGCTGCTGAATCAATGACCGCTGCTTCTCG